>JARFXP010000005.1 GCA_029194675.1 Nitrospira sp.
TCGCGTATGTCCGGACCGGGACGCCGGAGTATATTCGGATGATCGAGGTGGGCTCGCTGCGGACCTTCGGCGGGCACAGCACGATGATCTCCTCCTTCTTCGCCGCGTTCGCCTCGTCCTTGATGTACATTCTCTGGTGGCAGTTCGGGAAGTTCTTCTGTACCTCGTACTTCTACCTCACGGATGACAGACAACGGACCACGAAGGTGTACGACGTATTTGCATACACCACGTTGGCTCACGGCGATAAGGCAAAAATCGGGGGGAAAGCATGAACGCCAAACACGTCTTTAAACTCTGGGTAATGGGTCTCTGCGGGGCGGCGACGCTGGCGTTCACGCCGGCTCTCGATATCACTCCTGCATTTGCTCATGGAGAGCGATCGCAGGAGCCGTTCCTGCGGATGCGTACTGTGAATTGGTATGACACTGAATGGGTTGGGAAGTCGACCCCGGTCAATAGTGTGACTGAGTTGAGGGGTAAATTCCATTTATCTGAGGATTGGCCTCGTGCAGTCGTCAAGCCGAACCGGACATTCCTCAACGTCGGTTCCCCCAGTTCAGTGTTCCTACGTCTTAGCTCCAAAATAAACGGAACGCCCATGTTCGTCGCTGGTCCAATGGAAATTGGCCGGGATTACGAGTATGTGGTCGTCTTGAAGGCTCGACTCCCCGGCCATCATCACATCCATCCAATGTTTGCCGTCAAGGACGCTGGTCCGATCGCAGGACCTGGCGGTTGGATGGACATCACGGGTCGGTATGAAGATTTCACGAATCCGATCAAGACACTGACCGGTGAAACGTTCGACTCGGAAACCATGGGTACGTCCACTGGAATCATGTGGCACCTGTTCTGGGCAGCCGTGGCGATCTTCTGGGTCGGCTTCTTTATGATTCGGCCGATGTATTTGGTCCGGGCTCGGGTACTGGCAGCCTATGGGGATGAGATTCTACTTGACCCCATCGATCGCAAGGTTGGAACCGTGGTGCTGATCTTCGTGTTGGTCGTCGTGACCGTCGGTTATCTGGCGGCCGATGCACGACACCCGGTCAGCGTGCCGCTCCAGGCAGGTGAAGCAAAGATCAAGCCGCTACCAATCAAGCCTAACCCACTGACGGTTGACGTGACCCATGCAGAGTACGATGTCCCAGGTCGCGCACTACGTATGGTTCTTCATGCGACGAATAACGGTACGCAACCGGTGACTATCGGCGAATTCACGACGGCCGGTATCCGGTTCACCAACAAGTTCGGTGCCGCTAAGCTTGATCCGAACTACCCGGCCGAGCTGATTGCAGCGGCAGGTTTGACGATGGACCACGAAGCTGCAATCCAACCTGGCCAAACCGTGGACGTCAAGGTCGAGTCGAAGGACGTCCTGTGGGAGGTGCAACGGTTAGTGGATATCCTCCACGACCCGGATCAGCGCTTCGCAGGATTGCTGATGTCCTGGACCGATTCTGGTGAGCGGCTCATCAATCCGATCTGGGCTCCTGTTCTCCCTGTCTTTACCAGACTGGGAACCTAGAGCAACGCGCATCTGACAAGACGCCGACCCGCCACATCGAAAGATGGTTAGGCAGGTCGGCGTTTCTGTTTCTTCTTTCCACCGATTCGCCTCACGCATACCATTTGCCTATGCTTCTCTTCCCCGTGCTATCTTAGACATTCACATACATCCTCAATCCGACTCCTGGTTCGAATCGACCACTCTTGATCTAAGGCAATTTCTGAAGAATAGGCTCGCCGTTTCACCAGAACTTGCCCGTTCGCTGACGGTCCTGTATGATGCCTGCGTTATTACACGACATGGTCCAACAAAACTCACTATTCTAAGAAATACACGACACAGCGCTTCGTTTCAGAAGCTCCGTTTGACGCATGGACGCCCCTACAAGTACTCCCCATTCTGGACCTTGGTTCAATACCATCGAGCGGATTGCTCTCCGGCATTTCCCCAAAGTCAGTCCTCTCGATACGCATCGAACGCGCGATTACGCGATCGCCGCAGTGACATTCTTCAGCGTTGGCGTCAGTTTCCTGTTCGAGATCAGCGCAAGCGTCGAACGGCAACAGGCATTAGGAGCGCTGGCGTGGATTTTTCTCGCGACTTTGTTGCTTGGCGAAAACCGAGAGACCAGAGTGCAGGTCATAATTGCCGTCCTGTTTGCCACAGTCGGAGAACATTTTGCCTCCATCTATATGGGAGGATACACTTACCGGTTTGAAAATGTGCCTGCCTACGTCCCGCCTGGCCACGGGATGGTTTACCTGACTGCGGTGGCTTTAGCGCGATCCGGCCTGTTTGTACGACACCCCAGAAAGATAGCCATCTTCGTGGTGGGAGTATGGGGCACCTGGTCTCTATGGGGAGTCAGCGGGTACCCGGATCGTGGTGACTGGGTTGGTGCGTTGTTATTCTCCATATTTTTAGTTTGGCTGATGATCGGCCGGTCGCCGATGGTTTACCTTGCTGCCTTTTTTATTACAACATGGCTCGAATTGATCGGAACTGCCGTCGGCGCTTGGAAATGGGCGGCCATAGATCCTCTGCTCGGATGGCCTCAGGGAAATCCACCCAGTGGAGTTGGGGCATGGTACTGTTTGGTTGACGCGGTGGCCATCGGAGGGGCAAGGCCGACGCTACATGGCATGAAGCGTCTTTGTGACTGGTGCTTGGACAGGTCCGGCAGGATCTTGAACAGAACAGGCGGTTCCTGAAGAACCCGGCTTTCTGAAGTCTTCCCTACCGACTGTTTCCCGGTGTTGCATCAGAAAAGCTCGTTCGTGAGCCCACGACTCACTCTCATCGGCAAGCTCAGGACAGACAGGTCACCTACGGGTTGGTGGAATCTGGGAGCAGCCGCTCACCTTGCGAGCAGCACCACGAGCTTGACCCTGGAATGGAATACGGAAGGTGGTCGACTGCGCGAGGGAATTTCCAAAGGTTTCCGGCCGGCTCGGCCGCAATGGTCGCTTGGAGAGCCGTGTGAGGGCGAGGCTTTCGTACCGAACTTGCGCCGACATTGCCTCTCGCACCGACCACCTAGGGGAATGAAGGGGCATTTGATACGATTATTGAGAAGTTACATTGAACCGAGGAGCTGGTCTTGGAAAACACCGTAAGCGCAACTGTCATTTCTCTGCAAATCGGTTTACCACAAACGGTTGGGAACAACGAGTCCCCTGACCCAATGGATCAGGCTTGGACGACCGGATTTTTTAAGGAGCCGACGTCCGGATTAATTTGGTTGGGGCAGACCAATCTCGAAGGTGATGGGCAAGCAGACCTTGAAAACCACGGTGGCCTAGATAAAGCCGTCAATGTCTACCCTATCGAGCACTATCCCTATTGGGCACAAGCCTTACCCTTGCTAGAGCTTCCATTTGGGGCCTTCGGGGAGAACTTTACAACTCAGGGTCTGGTAGAAAGTAATCTTTGTATCGGGGATGTATTTGCGGTTGGAGAGTCACTAGTTCAAGTGTCCCAACCAAGACAACCATGTTGGAAACTCGCTCGCCGCTGGCGTGTAAACGATCTGGCTCTTCGTGTCCAAGAAACTGGTCGAACCGGTTGGTATTTCCGTGTCCTCAGAGAAGGTCATGTCCAAGCTGGAAATAGACTCGTCCTTCTTGAACGCCATCATCCAAACTGGACAGTATCTACCGCAAACGAGGTGATGCATCATCGGATAGATGACCGGAAGGCTGCTCAGGAGCTCGCTGACTGCGCTTACCTCTCATCAAGATGGCGGGAAAAACTCAAACGGCGTGCACTCAGCGGAATACCCGAGAACATTGCTTCACGGCTGGAGGGGCCCAGGAAGGTATTCGATTAAACGGTTGCCTCGTTTCCTTTCGTTGAGCATCAGGACCGTATCACTTTGAATGAATACGGTCCTGATGCGTCACTGTGCCGGAGTGATCATGCTAACTACTAGTCTTTCTCGTCTTCGTCATCCTCTTTCTTTTTCTTGACTTCCTTTATTACCGGACGACCCTGAGCAAGGCTCGCGTTCAGATCGTGCTCCGGAACCTTCTTATGCACGAGATTCTGGTGGCAATCGATGCACGTCGCCCCTTCGCTTTGCATCTTGGCATGTGCCGCTTTGGCCGAAGCTCCCGGCGGCTTCGTATTCTTGTGACAGGCTCTGCACGTGAGACTATCCCATTCTTTAAGCTTCATCCGAGCCCGGTAGGCGGCTTCTGGGCGGTGCTCATTGAATTTTTCAACAGTTGAGTAGTCGGTGGTGAATTCCTTGATCAGAAATGGCACCCCATCTACGACGTGTGTATAGATCGCCTTATGGAAGTTCGATAATCCCTGAGGCACATGGCAATCCTTACATCCGGGGTCCATACCAAGTGCACCCCAGTGTGAAGACTTCTTCAGCTCCTCATAGGGGTAGATTTCCGAGTGGCAACTTATGCAGAACTCGGTCCTGGAAACCGCTGCTTCACCGCCAAAAACCACAGCGATCGCTCCTATCCCTAGAACTGCGCCGGCAGCTAGTGTCCCTATCTTTGCCATTGTTAGTCTTCCGCCTTATCGGATTTCACCGGAGGTTTAGCGTTCTTCTGGAACTCTTCGTGGAACTTCGGCATGGGCGGACCTGTAAATGTGCCGGCAAGCTTGAAATGCTCATGCATCGCCTTGTCGTTCCTCACATACTTTTCGAAGTCAAATGCGTATTTCTTGTCTACTTTAGGAGTAAACGGGGTATAAGGTTTTTTCGCACCTTTCCACGGAGATCCTTCGTAATTGAGATGACAGGCATTGCACTTTTCTTCGAACTCGAAGTCTTGGCCAGCTTCCACAAGTTGGGCTCGCTCCATGGTCTTCTGAGATTTTTCAAACGCTTCACCTGCCTTACGGTGGATCTTCCGATAGTCGCTCCCAGCTCCGTGGCAGGATTCGCAACCAACACCGGTTAAGAATTTGTCAGGTTCTTCTATGACATAACCACCTTCTTTACCGAAACCATCGACGTGGCAACCAACGCAATCCTTGTCTTTTGTATAGTCCTTCTTGGGGTCCAGCTTGGCCTTGACCATCGCCTCGTCCTTCTTCTTGCCTCTGGTGGACTTGAGCGATTCCATTGCCTTACCATGGAGAGTCTTTTCCCATGATTCACCCTCTCCTTTATGGCAGTTGTAGCACTTTTTTCTCCCTTCAAATGTCCCTTCCGCCCAAGCGGTCCCTGCCACGGCCAGAAATACCGTTACAGCGGCGAATGCGTATACTATGCGGTGATTCACGGCATCTCCTTTCCGATGAATATATGAATAAGATCAGTGATTATTCTTGCTACTTACGTGAGGCTCTCTAACGTCCCCACGCCTCGTCGGTTCTATAAAGCGTCGGCAGTTTATCATGACCAATATCATACTGCCACCATCAAATTCTTGCTCTTCATCGTCTGAATGGGCTTAGGCCGAAGGAATCTTATAGATCCAGTATCCGCCCTGCTTGTGAACAAGTTGTAACGCCTCAAAGTCTATCGGCGTTGAATTCATCAGTGGCAGCATCTGAGACAACAAAGTTTTCTCCTTGGTACTCTGCTTAAGAAAATATGCCCGCACAAGCTTTTCCGAGACTGACTGGAGCGTGTATGTATCATACCCATTCTCTTTCATCCATGCCTTAACCTGGCCGACAAGCCCATGCACGTTCCCAGTCAACGGAAAATCTTTAAAAGCCATATCAAGCTTATCCGGACGCATGAGACCAAGCTTATAGAGGTCCGCAGGATGCACGACGATGTATGCTTCGCGTGAACCTACGAGATCACGAAGCATAGCAACCCCCTTTGTCGCCTCTGCTGAAAGCGCATCGGCAAAAAGTTGAAACCTTCGTTGCTCATCCACTGAGCCCGAATTACCCCAAAACTGATTCTCGTATGCTCGAATAGAATCCGACCGTTGTTTCCAGTAGGTGGGTGTAATCACTGGTTCTCCAAGATGCGACGTGAAAAAGGTCTCACGTCCAGACAGCAAGCCCAACTGGCGAGAGGTATCCCACCATGCGAGAACAACGGCCTCGTTCGGTACATGTTTAGTAACATCTCCGGCAATCGCGGCAAGTTCTGAGAGGTCAGAGGTCATGACACCGATGGGTTCGGAAACCAGATTTTCCCAGTTTAGGAGAACGGGCTGTTCCCCATCTCTACTCGCACGATAGGCTATAGCGATGGGCTTATCAATGGAGGGAACACGAAGCTCGTATTTGCTGATCTTCAGATCCGGCCAAGCCTGCAAGGGAAGGTTATTGAACTTGGTCGCCACACCCTCATCGACAAGTTGGTAGGCATACGGAGCCGGTAGGGGCTTGAGCCAAAGATAGACAAACCACCCACTCAGAAAAAGACCTCCCGTCACCAGGAGGATACCTAGTGACGGGAGGATTTTAGACACGGACCGGTTCGACACAGGCGCGTTCAGGGACGGAGCAGAGATCAACGATCCTTCCTCTCACGCCTCCGCCATCCTGCGATTGCAATCGTCCCGGCAAGCATCATCCCTCCTCCAATACCACCGAGGGAAATCTTACCGGTTTCGCTATCGAGGTCCAGCATACTTTGCTTCGTCTGGCCCTCGAGCTTTGCAACCCGAGCTTGGAGATCAAGCTTCTCTTTTAACCGTGTGTCATCGTCCATGATCTCAACATACGCACGGTTCATAGCCGCCCAGCCTACCGTATAGGTGTAGCCCCAGTATTGGTGGGCCAAGCTGACGTGCAATTGAACCAAGTGGTCTTCCGCCATTTCGAACAGTCTCAACTCATTGGCAGCTGGGTTGTTACCCTTCGACCAATAAATCTGGAAGAATTTTTCAAAGCCATCCGTCTCAGGAGCCGGAGGCGCCGGCCGGTTTGTCTTCTGCCCGGTCAATAGCCCAGCCTTATACTGCTCTTCCACAACATGATGCGCTTCATCATACTTATCCAAGCCTGAGAAGGTTCCGTTATCCATAAATTCCATCCAGGCCCTGGCATAGGTTTCCGAGTGGCAATTGGTGCAAGTCTTCACCCACGCATCGTTTCGCTTTTCAGCCCAGTCCGTTTTGATGTTTTCACGGATCCCAGGTACGAATGGATAGTTCGCCCAACGAACCTTACGCACGACATTGTGGGCGATTTTACCTTGATACTCCATATGACAGTACTGACACGTTGGTGCCGTTTCGGCCCCTTTGGCCATGGCTTCTTTAATTGGAATATTGAAGTTCCAATGAGCCTTATCCCGCTGATACTTTAGACCATGCTTGGAAAGATTGTAGGCTTCCCAGTTATTATGGTCGGCACCGCTGTGGCATTGAGCACAGACCTCAGGCTTACGTGATTCAGCCACTGAGAATTCGTGCCGAGCGTGGCAGGTATCACACTTGTTCTGATTGACATGACAGCCCGTGCAACCGTCGGCGATTTCACGCTGCGGCATACCCGCATACACTTCGACTTCCACGTTGGCCCTGTAGTCCAAGGCATGTGACGGGCGACCCTTTGGCCACTGGTCTTTTGGCCAGGTGATCGTATCTCGTTCCGATTCTCTCTCTGCAAACTCTTGCAAGTGGCAGGTTCCACAGGTATCGGCAGTGGCCAACCTGATATCCTTCCGGTGATCAGCCTTATTCTTGGCATTGATGTCAAAGTGACAGTCAATGCAACCGACTTCCTTCAGATGCTCCCCCTTGCTCAACTTGCCAATTGAACGAAGATTATCTTCGATGGCTTCGAGCTTGGCCTTCTTGTAGTAAGTTTCGTCCTTTGGGGTCAGCTTGCGGATCTTATCCAAGTTCGCGTGGGTGCTCTTCTTCCACGCCGCCACCCACCCCGGCGATTCATCGGTGTGGCACTTCACGCATTGCTCACGGCTCGCAACCTCTTTCACCGCCTGCGGTGGTTTGTAGAAGGTGTGGGGATCAAAATACTTACTGAACGAGATGGGCTGCCAATACTCACCGTACTTCCCCTTCCCTTGCCCATTTTGAGCAGGATCCATGTACCGCTTGAGTAAGGCCTCATACAGTTCCTTAGGCGAGGCAGATCGATCGATCTTCAGCGCCTCGTAGGTTTCCTTCGGAACGGTGGGGAAATTCGCCTGAGCCTGTGCGGCGACGAACACGCCACAGACCACCAGGGCATACTTCACCATGTTCTTAACCATCACAGCTCTACTCCTTTCGTTTGATGGGCAGTACGCACTGCCCTTCAAAAAAAGATTCGCCCGCAAAAAAATTCGCCCGATAGACTTCCGTTTTTAGAATTGTTCATTTTTTAGAATCGTTCATTTGCGCAAGTTCTTAAAAAATAATGGCGGCGAAATATAGCTTAGCCTCTCTTGACTGTCAAGAGAATTTCAAGGGATCAGGACCGATGGAGTCTTGCACAATGCTTCCAAAGAATAGATAGAAATGACTACGTGGCATCTACGGTCGTTCCCGATCGATGACAACGGTGATATTTTCGGTTCCCGGCTTCATCGGCTGACTCATCCCCTCCAGATCACCGCTTTCAGCCATCGCTTTTCCGGATTTCGATAGACGCGCCACGATGACGACCGTGTCGATGTCGGAGAGCTTTCTTGATGGCATGGGACTGGTCGAGTCATCCAGCCGGAAGGTGAAGGGTAAATCTTTCTTCGACGCGCGCACGATTGACACCGGCATCGGAGGGCCGGCGACGTCTTTCGCAAACACAAATAGGGTATCCGGAAGAGAAGCTTTGCTTGCCATATTCGGCCCTAACACCACTTTGCCCGTTATCGCCCGCGACTGTCCGGATTGAGTCGCCGGCTTGACAGGTTTGGTCTGTTCCATCGGGGGATTCGCAACCAACATGTTCGCACTGGGACCACCACCGAGGCGCCGTTTGGCCTCGGCAATGCTGGCCTTCAGCTGGTCGGATGATTCCTGATCATCGGGAGGGAGATAGGCATGGGCATCTTCCCATTCCTTGGCGGCACGCGCAAAATCTTTTCGGTTGTACGCGATCGTCCCTGACAACATCAGCGCCTTCACGTTGTGCGGGTCGAGCTTCAAGGCTTTTTGAATCAGCATTTCCGGCTTTCCATCCAGCTTGCGCCCCTGATGCACACCGAGAGCATCCGCATAGTCGGCAAGGAGGCTCGCATTGTTTGGGTTGAGCTTGGTGGCCTTCTCGAAAATCGGCACCGCGTCGGCATACCGCTCCATGGCCATATAAGATCGCGCCAAAAGCCCCCATCCGACTGCATCGTTGGGATTCTCCTCCAGCTTCTTCCTCAACTGCTCGATCAAGGTGTTCAGGCTGTCCGCCATCTGTGAATCATCCCCTGAGCCACCTTGAGCGGATGCCGCAGACACGGATGGGTGTGTCATTGCGGCAGGATTTCCCAATGTCCAGTAGAGCACCCCACTGGCCGCCGGAATGATCATGGCCAAAGAGAGGGCAACGACCCGAAGATTCACGGGCGCTCCAGCAGGAGCGATAGATGCTTCTGCCGAACCCGTTTCCTCCAACACACGACGCTCCAGCTCGCTTCGCGCCGTCTGGTACTGTTCATCGGTCAACAAACCGCCGGCACGATCTTGTTCCAGCTCAGAGAATTGCTGTCGATAGACCGGCAGCGTTTTTCCCCGCTCGTTTGCCGCCTGTGTGGGATGTTTCAACAACGGCCTCAGCAAGAGTCCAAGGATGGCGACAGTCATGGCCGATGCAATCGCCCAAAATGCCACAGTCATGATCGTTTGCCTCCTTCCGCCAATAGCTGTTCGACCCGCCGATGCTCTTCATCCGTCACCGGCACCTCGACGACTTTGCGCGCCCGACGCCGCAACGTGATGACCAGCGCCGCGGCTCCGACCGTTAAGAGGACGAACGGGCCAACCCACAGCAGCGTGGTCGTCGCCTTGAGGGGCGGACGATACAGCACAAAGTCGCCGTAGCGCGCCACGAGAAATTCAATGATCTCCTTGTCGCTCATATCCTTGGCGATCATTTCCCGAACTTCTCGGCGCAAGTCCTCCGCCAGCGGAGCGTTGGAATCGGCCAACGTTTGATTCTGGCAGACCAGACATCGTAGCTCGACGGCGAGGTGCTTGAGGCGCGCCTCGGCGACAGGATCATCGGCCAACGGCCTGGCTTCCCCTGCCCACACTTGTCCGGACAGGAGCAGCACTATGAGCATCACCCATTTCATTGTGATTCAAGCTGCTTCACGAGGGGAAGAATCTTCTTGGTGACCGTGTCGGGATCTAAAGGCCCGATCTGTTTATAACGGATCACACCCTGCTTGTCGATGACATAGGTTTCGGGAACTCCATAGACCCCATAATTGATGCCGACCCGACCGGCATCATCCACCCCGACCACGGGATAGGGATTGCCCCAGCGTTTCAACCAAGCCATGGCTTCGTCACGTTGATCCTTGTAATCCATCCCAAAGATCGGCACCTCACCGGATTTGGCCAACTCCATCAACACCGGATGCTCAGTTTTGCAGCCGCTGCACCAGGACGCCCAAAAATTGAGCAACCACACTTTCCCCTTGAGATCCGCCGGCGAAAACGCTGTTGCTGCATCGTAGAGCTGCGGCTGGGAAAAATCAGGTGCGGCCTTCCCAACCAAGGGGGACGGAATTTCCCGAGGGTTGAGCTTGAGTCCAACCCCGAGAAAAACGACCACCACGATAAAAATCGACAGGGGCAGGAGAAACCGATTCATGCCACCTTTCGCCTAGCTGTTCCTGTTGAAGCAGGCACGGCCGGCTCTTGCCGACGCCAGGCAATTCGATACCGGCGATCGCTGATGGCCAGTACGCCGCCCAGCGCCATGATGAAACATCCACCCCAAATCCAATCCACAAACGGCTTATGATAGAGCCGCACACTCCAGGCTCCATCATCAAGCGGCTCCCCCAAAGATACATAGAGATCGCGTAACAACCCGGGATCGATCGCTGCTTCCGTCATGACCTGATTCTGAACGGAATACCGTCGTTTCTCCGGATACAGGACCGTCGTTTCGCGACCATCGCGACTCACATGGAAGGTTCCGCGAGCTGCCATATAGTTCGGCCCAACGACATCCTGCGCACCGTCGAATCGGAACGTATAGTCGCCGATCGTCGCCGTCTCGCCCACGTTCATCCGTACATCTTTCTCGGATTCGAAACCCTTCACCATCGTCACTCCGACAATAAACACCGCAATGCCGCAGTGCGCCACGAGCATTCCCCAGTAGGATCGCGGTACGGCAGCCAGACGTTCGATGAAACTGTTCCCGCTCGCGTGGGCCAACCGTTCACGCAATGTCACGACCGCGGTCGTGACGATCCAGATCGCCAAGAGGAGGCCAAGACTCAACAGAGGCGTCCAATTCCCCATGACAACCGGCAACGCCAGGGCTGTTACAACACTGACTCCGAACGCCCACTTCAACCGCTTGGCCAAATCAGGCAAACTCGCCTTTTTCCATTGCGCCAATGGACCGATGCCCATCAAAAAGATTGCCGGGGCCATTAACGGAACGAAGACTGAATCAAAATACGGAGGCCCGACAGAAATTTTTCCAAGATCCAGCGCGTCCAAGAATAAGGGATACAACGTGCCCAGCAACACTGAGCCCATCGCGGCAATCAATAACACGTTGTTCGCCAGCAACATCCCTTCGCGTGAGATCATCGCAAAGCCGCCGCCTAATCCCACTCGCGGTGCCCGCCAGGCATACAAGGCGAGCGACCCTCCGATGACGATGGCCAAGAAGGCCAGGATGAAGAGACCGCGTTTAGGATCGGTCGCAAAGGCATGCACCGACGTCAATACGCCGGAGCGGACAAGAAATGTCCCAAGGAGGCTCAACGAAAACGCCATGATGGCAAGCAAGACCGTCCACACCTTGAACCCGCCCCGTTTGTCGGTCACGGCCAATGAATGCACCAACGCTGTCCCGGCTAACCACGGCATGAATGAGGCATTCTCAACCGGGTCCCAGAACCACCACCCGCCCCATCCCAACTCGTAATAGGCCCAGCCGCTTCCCATCGCAATGCCCACTGTCAAAAAGCACCAGGCGACAGTGGTCCAGGGGCGAGACCAGCGGGCCCAAGCGGCGTCAAGATTCCCCCCCAACAATGCGGCGATCGCGAAGGCGAACGCGACCGAAAACCCGACATAGCCCATATACAGCATCGGTGGATGGATCACCATGCCGGGGTCCTGCAAGAGCGGATTGAGGTCGCGCCCGTCGAGCGCGGCAGGAATCAGCCGTTCGAACGGGTTCGACACCGTCAGCATGAACAGCAGAAATCCGATGCTGACAAGACCCATCACGCCGAGAATGCGAGAACGTGTGGCGTCGGGGAGATGAGCGGAGAAGAGAGTGACCGCAAACATCCAAATGGTCAGGATGAATGTCCAGAGAAGGAGCGATCCTTCGTGAGCGCCCCAAATTGCAGCCAGGCGATAGTGCAGCGGCAGCTGGGAATTCGACGTAGCCGCGACATACAGCACGGAGAAATCTTTTTCCGCAAAGGCATAGCCAAGGCAACAAAACGCAGTTAAAACCAAGAGAAACTGCCCTCGCGCCGCCGGCTTGGCTACGGCCATCAACCCCGAGTTCCCGACCGCAGCACCGTAGATGGGGAGGATACCCTGCACCACGGCAACGCACAGTGCAAGGATCAATGCAAAATGACCGATCTCAGGAATCATAGCGAGTCTTCCCTACCTTGCCCACCTTGAGGGACAACGAGTGATTTACTTTGTTGGGCCCCGGACGCCTTGGCCTTGGCTAACGCCTCAGCCGCTTCAGGCGGCATGTAATTTTCATCGTGCTTTGCCAAGACTTCACTCGCGACAAACGTACCGTCGGCGTTGAGTTTCCCCTGCGCCACGGCACCCTTCCCTTCCTTAAACAGATCCGGCAGAATCCCTTTGTATGTCACCGGCACGCGCTTCGCGGTATCGGTGACGATAAACCGGACCGTCAACCCATCGTTCTCACGGACGAGGCTCCCGTCTTCAACCATGCCGCCGATGCGGAAACTGCGTCCTTGCGGCACCTCACCGCTCGCCACTTGACTGGGCGTGAAGAAAAACACAAGATTACTCTGAAAGGCGTTCAAAATCAGGACGGTGGCCACACCAAAGACGAGCAACCCCAGGCCGATAAAGGCAAAGCGTTTATGTCGTGGTTTCATCGGTGCCTCCTAACAACGATGCGCGCTGTTCGGCGCGCGCCGCGCCGCGTCGACGCCACAAGGCCAACACTTCCCACACCATGCACAGCGCCGTAGCCACAAACGAGGTCCACACATAGAGCCCGTACCCTCCCATCGCGAAGAATTCAGAGGTGCTCCCCCACTCCATCAGCGAGCCTCCACCGTTTCCTGAATAACCGCCGGTTTCTCATTCCACACCGGCAGGGATTCCCGTTCAACCATGACACAGCGTACCCGAGCAAGGATGACAGCGATGCTGTACAGCCAGAAGGCCAACGTCATCAGCAACATGGCAGTGAGCATGGTTGATGCCATTTTTGATCCTGTCGCCATACTGACCGACGCCCCTTGATGCAAGGTATTCCACCACTGCACGGAAAAGTAGATGATCGGGACGTTGACCACCCCAACGAGGGCGAAGACGGCGCTCGCCCGGTCCGCCCGGCGCAAGTCATCAATCGATGTCCGCAGAAGCATGACCCCGGCGTACTGGAACAATAAGATGAGCTCCGATGTCAGCCTGGCATCCCAGACCCACCAGGCTCCCCAGGTGGGCTTCCCCCACATGGCCCCAGTCAACAATGCCAAGAACGTAAACATCGCCCCGGTGGGAGCGATCGCTTGAGCCATCATGAAGGAAAGGCGCGCGTTGAGTCCCATCCCGATGCCGGCCCACACAGCCATGACGACATAGAGGAACATCGACATCCAGGCCGCCGGAACATGGACAAAGATAATCCGGTACGCCTCGCCCTGCTGAAAGTCGGTCGGTGCGACGAAAAATCCCATATAAAGCCCAACCCCCATCAGGACGACCGCCACGCACGCGAACCATGGAATAAGGCGTCCCGCCAGGGGATAAAAGGCTTGGGGAGACGAATACTTGAGCCAGTTGATGCCCGTGCTCATGAAACGGTGTTACTCCAATGCAATCCGTAACGCCGCCGCAGTGGCCCAGGGCGCCAGAAAAAGAGACAGCACCAGACAGGCCCCGAGGAGCGACAGATTTGCTTCACCGCCGATTCCAGCCAGGCTGCTGGTGACGGCGCCGGCCCCAAAGATCAATATTGGAACGTAGAGTGGAAGCACCAGGAGGGCAACCAGTAGACCACTCCCCCGTACGCCAAGCACCAATGCGGCGCCGATCGCAC
The DNA here is from genome assembly GCA_029194675.1 of Nitrospira sp. Classification (NCBI taxonomy): domain Bacteria; kingdom Pseudomonadati; phylum Nitrospirota; class Nitrospiria; order Nitrospirales; family Nitrospiraceae; genus Nitrospira; species Nitrospira sp. Next base: position 14,354 of record JARFXP010000005.1, read on the forward strand.
CAATCATACTCAACGTGGGCGTCCCAAGCAAGAGCGACATCACCAATACTCCCAGTGATTCTCCGCTTAACCCGAATTGGAGCCCGAGCAGAGGTGAGAGCAGCACCACCGGCAACCCGGAGATCAACCAATGGGCGAGGACCTTCCCGACCACCAATACCGCAAGTGGTTGAGGAATCAGGACCATCTGTTCGAGGACACCGTCCAGATAATCCGCAGTAAACACACGCCCGAGAGACAACAGACAGGCCAACAAGGCTGCCACCCACAACACGCCGGGACCGATGGTCCGCAGCACCGCTGGCTCCGGTCCGACACCTAAGGGGAAGAGACTGACGACGATCACGAGAAAGAAGACCGACATCGCAGCGTCAGAACGGCGCCGCATCGCCAGCAACAGGTCGCGACGGACAATTCCACCTATAGCCTCCCACATACTGGAGCCGCTCATTCAGTCAGCTTCAGACGGTGCACAGTTTCCGAGGGAAGGGCGACTTCCTGATGTGTCACGACGACCGCCAGCCCTCCACGCTGCAGATGGGCATGCAGTCGTTGTGTTACGACCGTGGTCGCAGCCCTGTCGAGCGACGTGAACGGTTCATCCAGGAGCCATAAGGGACGTGTGGAGAGCCATAGTCGCGCCAAGGCGACACGGCGCTTTTGCCCTTGCGACAACACCTTTGACGGCAAATGATGGATGGGCCGCTTGAGCCCGATCGCCTCCAACGCCTCCTTCGCCCCATCGTTGGAACAGAGTTCTCCGGCGAGCGACATGGAGCTCGTGACATTTTCGAGCGGCGTGAGGTCGTCCTTAATCCCATTAAGATGCCCGATGTAGGTCAGCTGCTCCGAATAGAGTTCCTTGAGTTGTTGGATATCTTGCCCCTCCCACAAGACCGATCCTTGTTCAGGGGGCAACAAACTGGAGAAAATACGGAGCAAACTGGTTTTCCCACTGCCGTTTTCACCTAACACCGCCAGCAGCGATCCCCTCTCAACCTTTACGTTGAGATCGGAGAACAATCGTCGTTCACCGCGACTGCAACGTAATGAAACAGCTTGCAACATAAGGAGCTCCACCGACAGTGCGCGACGAGAGTAAGGGAACAGAGCGTGGAAAAACAAGGGGCGAGGATAGGCTTTGCCGCTACAGGGTTCGGAGCACCGTGACAAACCCCATCTTGCTCTGAGCCCAATCACACTGTTATCTAGTGCATGCGTCATAAGGCTGACCATCTGCCTCATCTAAAGTGGAGATCGGCTGCTCACGTAGAATCAAAGGAGAGGGATCATGAGTGAACTTGTCTGTATTGCATTTAAGGATTCCAGCACGGCCGACCGGGTGCTGAATGAACTGCGGGCTCTGGAAAGCGACTACGTGCTCGACCTGGAGGATGCAGTGATCGTCGTCCGCGATCAGGACGGCAAGGTGCATCTGAAGCAATGCGTCGATGTGTTTGGAGGCGCCACCACCCATGGCGTGGCGCTGGGCATGTTATGGGGAGGGCTCATGGGACTGCTTTTCATGAATCCTCTGGCCGGTCTTCTGGGGAGCCTTGCCGGCGGTGCGGGAGCCGGTGCTATAACCAATGCTGCCAATGAGTATGGACTATTAAGCGACTACGGGATCCCTGATAATTTCATCAGAGATTTGGGTAGCACGATCAAGCGCGGCACCTCCGCGATTTTCCTGTTGATTCGCAGTATTGACGAAGGCAAGGTGTTATCCAGAATTTCACAGTACGAGGGAACGATTCTCAAAACCTCGCTCAATAAAGACCAAGAAGAAAAGCTGCGGGCCGCCCTCACACAACAACATAACCAAAAGACCGGTGCACGATAGCACGGCTCGGAGAGCGGGCGAGGATTGAACATCATGGTGATCGCACGAAGAGGCACCCGCAGAAGCTCACAAATCGCTGGGCTTCCTCAAGACACCACAGCCAGTTCCTGTTCCCTGCCGCTTTCATCAATTCTTGATCTGCCTACGGCCTGATGGTATAAGCTGAACATGAGAGAAACAAACTCGGTATCCAATCAACCATGACGATCGGTCGGCAGGGCATTGGGATTAGCATGGCGGCGGCGATGATGATCGTCGGCTCCGCCTAAGCCCGCCTGCGACCGGAAACGTACGCGAGCAACGGCCCCTGGCGGATTCGGTTCCACCAGGGGTTTTTTATTGTCTAGGGGCCGGAGGAATCACGAGGAGGGAGCACGGAGCATGGTCAATCTTGAATCGATCGAAGCAGCCGCAACTCGCATCGGTCCGTCCATCTATGAATCGCCGTTGGTACACTCCAAAACACTGTCCCGGCTGAGCGAAAACGCGATTTTTCTGAAACTTGAAAATCTGCAGATGACCGGATCGTTCAAGGAACGCGGCGCGCTGAACCGCATCCTGACGATGACGGACGACGAACGGCAACGGGGAGTCATCGCGGCATCGGCAGGGAACCATGGGCAGGGCGTGGCCTATCACGCGACCCAGCGGGGCATCCCGGTGCAAATCTGGATGCCGCGTTCGACGCCGCTCATCAAGCTGACGGCGACCCGTGCCTACGGCGCGGATATCGTGTTGCACGGGGACAATTACGACGAGGCCTGCGAAGCCGCCATTGAACGGAGCGTGCAGAGGAAGGCCGTGTTTATTCATCCCTTCGACGACGACGCCGTCATCGCCGGACAAGGAACCATCGGGTTGGAACTCCTGAAACAGAACCCCGCGCTGGATGTGATCATTGTGCCGGTAGGAGGCGGCGGTTTGATCGGCGGGATCGGCTGTGCGGTCAAGGAGCGACAGGCTGCGGTGGAAGTGATCGGCGTTCAAACGGGTCGCTTGCCGTCGATGCAAACGGCTCTGCAACAACAGCAACCCGTCGATCTTCAGGCCAAGTCCACATTGGCCGACGGGATCGCCGTTCGAAAAGCGGGTGTACGCACGCTGCCGCTGGCCCACAAATATGTCGATCGGCTCGTCACGGTCGAGGAAGACGAGGTTGCGGAGGCGATTCTGATGTTGCTGGAGGGTGAGAAAACGGTGGCGGAGGGGGCCGGTGCCGTTGCGCTTGCCGCCGTTCTGCAAGCGAAAACGGGCCATCGCGGGAAAAACATCGCGGTGTTGGTGTCCGGAGGCAACCTTGATGTCACGCTGCTGGCGCGAATCATCGAGCAGGGCATGGTGCGGGACGGGAGACGGCTGCGCCTGCGAGTGCGTCTCCAGGACTATCCCGGCGCATTGGAAGGACTGGCATCGGTGATCGCCAAGGCCCAGGCCAACATCGTGGAGACGTCGTACAACCGCGCCCACTACGGGGTGAGCCTGAACGAAGCCACGATCGACATCACGATGGAAACCCGTGGGCGCGATCACGCGTCGGATCTATTGGCCGCGTTGACGAGCTCGCGTTATGAATTCAGCGTCGTCGAGTGAGTGCCTGGTTCAACCTTTTTGTTTTCCATCCAAAAGACAACTCACGTTCATGTCACCCATGACGTTAATCGCGGTACGGCAGCGATCGAGGAACCAATCCACGGTGAGTAAGACAGGGATGTATTGCACAGGCAGACCCACGGCAGTAAAGACCATGGTCATCGTCACCAGCCCAGCTTCAGGGATGCCGGCGGCGCCGACGGACGCAATGATGCTCGTGAGCACCACCATCACTTGCTGCTGAACGGTCATATCCATCCCGATCATTTGGGCAATGAACAAAGCCGCCATCGCCTCGTATAGCGCAGTACCGTCGTTGTTGAAATTGGCGCCGACCAGCGCTCCCATACCGGCGGACTGCTCGCGCAATCCCACACGCTCCTTGAGCACCGCATACGTCACCGGCATCGTCGCCGTCGAGCTGGCCGTCGAAAAGGCCATCACCAATGCGTCGCGTCCTCCACGCAAGAGTTCACCGGGGCGCACCCAGGAACCGAAGCGGATGCGGATGAGGTAATAGGCTGCTTGGATCGCGAGCGCGAGCAGCACGCTCAGTACAAAAATCCCAAGCGCCTTGAATGGAGCGAACCCTTCCGTTCCCACGATGCTCGCGACAATGCCGAAGACGGCAAACGGCACAAGCGCGATGATCCAGTGCAAAATCGTGATCAGCGATTCCAGGAAGAGTTTGACGAGCTGTCCTACCGTTCCAAGAGGCCGTTCACGTTCCTTGCGTAAGGCCATCCCAAACGCCACGGCGATAAAGATGACTCCGATAACCTTGCCGTCGTCAGCAAGCGGTCCGAGCAGGCTCTTGGGCACATTCTCAAGAAAGGTGACAAGAGGATTGGCCGCCTTCGTCGCTTCCTCGTGCGGAGCCGTCGGCGTGAGTCCCGCCCCTTGTCCCGGTTGAATCACATTGGCAATGGTCAGGCCGACGAGGATCGCGACTAAGGTATTCAGCAACAACAATCGAGGCAGCCGCATCGCAAGCGGCCCACCGAGGTGCGTCGTCATGAACGTGTGCACAATCGCCGCCAGAATCAGCGGTGGCGCAAGCGCGCCGAGGAGGCGCAACACGAGCTTCCCCGGCAGCGCCAACACAGCCGCTTCGCTTCCCAGCATCAACCCCACCATGACACCGAGTACCAAAGCCATCCCGATGCGCGCATAGAGCGGGATGCTCTGCCACCGGGCAATCAGGCCGGTTCTCGATGTAGAAGCCAGCGGTTTTTCCAATGCATTGTTATCCACAATTGGCATGACGAACCTTGTCTCAGCAGTGAAGCAAAATGCAAGCCGACCGAAAATGCCCGGATATTACATGGCACGAGGTTGCTGATGGTATCGGATCCGATTCAGAACTGAAGAAAAGGATACAGGATGCGGGCAAGATTCTAGCGCAGCGCCCCTACCATTTCGTTCCTACCCTGTTCGCCCTGCGCGTGCCGAAGAACTCACCACGAACGAACAACTGAAACGCGACACGAGAAGCTACTGACAGGTCCAAGAGACAGGTACAACCGAAGGGATCTCGACATCACCATAGAAACGCGGTGAGACTAGACCAGGTCATCCACGATGATGCATTCAATCTCTTTGACTCGCCGCAATCCGCGATCATTCCCGTAAAAACGCACGGCTTTATAGCCGATGGCAGTCGCTAAGTGTATGGCATCGGGCATGCTGAGGCGGTAGTGGGCACGCAACTCAGCCGCTCGATCAGTCAGATCCATCGTCAGCAGTACCCACTCGATCTTGGGGTAAGTGCTGGTCAGGGCAAAAATCTTCTGTGCCAATTCATCCTTCTGATCGCGATAGGGCTGAACCAACAATTCCAGAAGCGTCACCGGCGAAGTGACCGCGGCATTCTGCCCCCGTTCAATTAGATCAAACAAGGAGGCACACCAGGCTCCATATCGTGGGTGGTCTTCCAGAAAATAAATGAAGACGTTTGGTGTCGAGACCGATACGTTGGCGTTGGGCAGGAAGACCTTGGGACAAGGGAGTCCTTACCACGACCGACGCTCTCGCTTCAGGTAGTCGGCGGGATAGGTACCCTTTGCAAGCCCCTGTAAAGCCTTCGCATACCGTTTCGGCTTTGGCATGACAAGCGTCAGATCATCCTTCACAACCACCAGCAATTCATCGCCACCCTTGACGCCCATCGTTTGTCGGGCTTCCTTTGGAATGACAATTTGATTCTTGCTGCTGAGCTTCTGAACAGCCATGGGGCACCTCCTTCTCAGGCCTTTGCTTTACCACATAAAAGTAAAGCGCAACAATGTTCCAGCCATGGATGCTACTCGAACAGCCCCTATGTCAGGGAAGGCTTGGGACAGATGCTCGCGAGTGCATCGCATGCAGCTTCAATTGACTGACGAGGTAGAGCACAATCACAAGACTCAGCAACAACACACCGATGCGAACTATCGACACCCGGTCGATCACTTCATAGGGTTCGAATGGGAGTAGCAGGCTCGTTGAGATCACCGTCAGATGCGCGGCCCAGGAGCGCTCCAGCCAAAGTCCAACGTCTTCCAGCAATAACATCCTGGCATAGCCCAGGCTAACCAACGCCGCCACGAGACGCTGTGCGGTTGCAATGCGTCCACTTTCAGAACCAGCGCATGGATGATCCGAGAGTCAGCATTCAAATGAAGCGCTTCGATCAAACAGGAGAACAGCGTCGCAATCTCGGCAGGCATCAATTTCAGCAGGCCCAACCCGACAAGCAGCAACAGCACGCCTTTCACGAGCTTGAACAGGGCAATCGCGGCGAGACCGGTCTGGTGAGAACGCGTCGTCATCGCGTGAAGCGATTATCACACAGGACGAGGAAGTGGACGCGGTGGGCAGATCTGAGCGCGTTGACGCGAGACCCGAAGCCCTATTTTCTTTCTTGACGGCAGCCGACCCTCAGCGTAGCCTCCCGCCGGGCTTTCATCGGAAGGAGGACATGACGGTGGAGGATTGGCCGTACCGCCTGCTTGCGTGCATCGGTTTCGTGACGATCGCATTACTGGCCTGGGTGACGGGGACGCGCAGTCGGCTGAACTGGACGACCATTGGGGGCAGCGCGGCCTTGGCCTGGGGACTCGGTATCGTGTCCTTTTGGTTTCCGGGCTCCCGCTGGCTCTGGAGCATCATTAACGATATGGTGGTCGCCGTGCTCACCGCCTCGCAGAAAGGCACGATTTTTCTCCTTGGGCCTCTCGCACTTGGTCCCAACCAGACGTTGCCGGATGGGACGGTCTCGATCGGTTTTATCTTGGCGGCGCAAGCGCTGCCGGCCGTCGTGTTTTTTGCCGCATTGATGGCGGGTCTGTACTATTTGGGCGCCATGCAAGCGGTCGTGCGACTGTTTGCCCGGCTCTTTTACCGGACCATGGGCTTATCAGGAGCCGAGTGTCTGTCCGGCGCCGCGAATATCTTCGTCGGCATCGAGGCGGGCTTGATTGTCCGTCCCTACCTCGCGGCCATGACGCGGTCGGAACTGCTCTTGGTGCTGACGTGCATGATGGCGACCGTGGCGAGCACGGTCATGGGCATCTACGTGTCGGCTCTGCAACATGTGGTGCCTCAGATCGCCGGGCATTTGATTTCCGCGTCGGTGATTTCGATTCCTTGTGCGGTGCTCATCAGCAAACTCTCGTTTCCCGAGGATGGACAGCCCGTGACGCTGGGCGGCGTGCCTGCTGTTCCCACCGACCGGAACCCATCGCCTTCATCCGACAGTGAAGCAATCCCGCCGCCCTCCAACCTCATTGTCGCCTTAATTGATGGGGCGGGACAGGGAATGAAAATGGCGGTCGGCATTGCCGCGTTGCTGATCGTGTTTCTCGGAGTGGAAGCGTTGGTAGACCTGGCGCTGGCACAGCTTCCTGCGATCGGTGGAGTACCTCTCTCCGTCACACGGGTCCTCGCCTGGCTGACCTGGCCGTTCGCCATTCTCCTCGGTCTCCGTCCTGAAGAATGGCAGATCGGCGCGGACTTGCTGGGGTCGCGGTTTATCGAGACGGAAGTCGCGGCCTATTTCAAGTTGGCTGCGGTGCAATCCGCGTCTCCGCCGCCGCTCTCTCCACGGTCCCTCACGGCCATGACCTATGCCCTCTGCGGGTTCGTGCATGTAGCGAGCATGGGCATCTTTGTCGGCGGCATCTCCGCATTGGTGCCGCATCGGGCAAAAGATATCTCGGTCCTGGGCCTGCGCGCGTTGTGGACCGCCTATTTGACCACGTTGCTGACCGGTTGTATTGCCGGAGTCCTCGCAGCTTCCTAGACAGTGGCGCTCACCGATCCTCGTTAATAATGTCATTCTAAGTTCTGCATATCATATTCGCCGTCTTGAACGAATAGTGCAGACAAGCTAGTATCAGCCCGTTTCTCTTACGTTTACGCACTGAGGACTTCCGTGGCAGACAGTCCTACTCCCACCATTTCGACACAAGGCATTCAGCTTCAACTCCTCACACAGTCTCAACTCTCTCCCATTCTCGTACCGACCGAGCCCAAAGGCGTCGTCTACACAAAGCCTTGGGTAGTAGAACTGCTGTTGGAATTAAGCGGCTATTCGCCAGAGAAGAACTTGGTGGATGCTCTGGCCGTAGAACCAGCGGCGGGTGATGGCGCGTTTCTTGGCCCCATGATCACCCGCCTTATTGAGTCTTGTCGGAAGCAAGGCAGGCCTTTGTCCGATTGCAGCAACTCCCTACTTGCCTATGAATTGGATGAAATGAGTGCGGCCCGTGCAAAATACGTTGCTCAAAGTATCCTCGTAGACTTGGGTGTGCAGCAGCCACTTGTCACACAACTCGCTGAATCGTGGATCGCGACGAGGGACTATCTTTTCGATACCACCAGCAAGAAGGCCGACTTTGTCGTAGGAAATCCACCCTACATACGCCTTGAAGACATTCCAGAAGAGAGTGCGATGATATATCGCAACGCTTATCCCACCATGCGGGGCAGAGCCGATCTCTATGTGGCATTCTTCGAGGCGGCGCTTCGTCAATTAACGCCCGGTGGGGTCTGCGCATTCATTTGTGCGGACCGATGGATGAGGAATCAATATGGAGCGGAACTGCGGCATCTAATCACGTCCTCTTACAGCGTTGAACTGATTTTGGGCATGCATGACGTCAATGCGTTTGATAACGAAGTTGATGCGTATCCTGCGATCACAATTATTCGATACCGCCGACAGAGTGCAACGGTCGTGGCCAACGCCACTCCTCAAACTGAAACCGTTCAACCCAAACTGTTGGCGACAACGCTTCAACCCAATTATCGCCGCAAGTCGTCAAGGCATTCCCCTTCAATCCATGCTGCAGTCGTCAGCAACTGGTTCAAAGGATCGGATCCATGGCCCTGTCATTCACCCGAGCAACTGTCCCTTCTTCGCCAATTAGAGGATACTTTTCCACCGCTCGAAATAAATGCCAAGGTGGGAATAGGTGTCGCAACCGGGAACGACAGCGTATATATCACAACCGACCCGCACTTGGTGGAGCCCTCACGTCTTCTAAAGCTAGCACTCGCCAAAGATACAGCCAGCGGAACATTTGACTGGTCTGGCCACTATCTTGTGAATCCTTGGAATAAGACGGGGCTCGTCCAACTGAGCACCTATCCGAAGTTGAAGGCCTATTTCGAGCATCATGCGAAGGCACTGAAGAAACGGCATACCGCAGAGAACAATGCAGCTGGTTGGTATAAGACCATTGACCGTGTCAATCATGCCTTGATTGAGACCCCCAAGCTCTATATCCCGGACATCAAAAATAGCCTCGAACCTGTCCTTGATCGCGGGAAGACCTACCCTCATCATAACCTGTATTTCATTCAGTCAAATAATTGGGATTTGGAAGTCCTTGGAGGTCTGCTCTTATCTGCAATCGGCCAATTCTTCGTCGAATCATATGGGGTTCGAATGAGAGGCGGTTACTTGCGCTTCCAAGCACAATATCTGCGCCGAATCAGGGTGCCCTTTCCTGACACCCTCTCGAAGTCCCAGTCGAAGGAACTCAAGGAAGCGTTTCGCCATCGAAATCGGCAGCAAGCCACAATGGTAGCATTGGACATTTATGGTATCGACTCCTCACTGATGAGGGCGGCTCTTGGACGTTGAAAAGAGGCTGCGCGCCGCCGTTCAAAGTTACTGGGACGCTCGGAGAAAAAATAAAGAAAAACAGGTTCAGTCGGGGAAAATCGATGCCGGTACGCGTGGAGAGGTCACGGGCGGTACGCAAATGGGCGCGCTGGAAGTCCTGGTCTCGGACATACTTTGTGAGGCCGGGCTCAAGAAGGTCGATGTCAGGACAAGAACCGCCCTTGAATTGCCGGGATATTTCAGAGCGACGAAAAAATGGGACCTGATCGTGGTGTCTGAAGGCGCATTGATCTTAGCCATGGAATTCAAGTCGCAAGCAGGCAAGTCAATCGGCAACAATGTCAACAATCGTTCCGAAGAAGCCGTGGGCAGCGCGAAAGATATTTGGACCGCATTTCGAGAAGGCCGCTTCGGACAATTTCCGCCTCCGTTCTTGGGCTATCTGTTTCTCCTCGAAGATCGCGACAATGTGAAAACCCCCGTCGTCAATAAAGAGCCCTATTTCCAAGTTGATCCGGAGTTTCGCGGTGAGGCCATCAAGAGCAAAGAACGATCACGATATATAGGGGTGTCGCATAGCAGAAGATATGAACTGCTCTGCCGACGCCTAGTACTGGAGCGGCTCTATACGTCAGCTTGTTTTCTGATGGCGACCAATTCACCAAAAACAAAGATTACACAGCCCGCCCCAGATCTAACCTTCCAGCGTTTCGTAGCCGCTCTGCAAGGTCACGTCGTAACATTCCTCGGAAGCCGCAGCGCCTAGTGACCTGGGACGGATGTGAAAGGGGGGGTCTTTTCAATCGCCGCGCATCTCACACGCAACTCACCGAGGATCAACGGAAACAACTTGTCTATGGCCCGCTCGCTTTCGTCGTCCACCACATAATCACAGCCGCGCCGAGCAGCATGAACGAGGCGAGGATGAACGGTGCACCTGGCAATTCGAGCGACGTGCTGGAGGCAGAGTCAGATCGGATGAAGTAGGCGAAGGTCTGCGTGAAGAGGGTCGGTCCGATCAGGCCGGTCACGCCGTTGATGCTGGCGATGGCGCCCTGCAGCTGGCCCTGTTCCACACTGCTGACCCGGCGCGTCATGAGCGATTGCGTCGCCGGACCGGCGAGTCCCCAGAAGGCCATCACGGGAATACCGAGACAGAAGATCCAGCCCTTCGGCGCGGTGCCGTAGACGAAAAAGCCGACCGCCCCGCAGAGCAGCCCGATCAACACCGTCCTGCGTTCGTCAAACCGATTGGTGATCGGACGAATCAGTCCGCCCTGCACAATCGTCGCGGCCACGCCGACGCCCGCCATCATCAGGCCCACGCTGGCTGTCCCCCATCTGTAGCGATAGCCCATGTACAGGACCGACACGCCTGGAAGTACCGCATGGGCGAGATAGCCGAGGAACGAGACCGTCGCGAGGCCGAAGAGTTCATGGTGCGAGCGCAACAGCCTGAGCGACCCGATCGGGTTGGCCCGCGCCCAGGTGAACGGCATCCGTTTGTCAGGCGGCAGGGATTCAGGAAGCACAAAGAATCCGTAACAGGCGTTCATGAGACTGAGTGCCGCCGCGCCCCAGAACGGCAGCCGAGGATCAATCGCACCGAGCCAACCACCCAAGGCAGGACCGAAGATGAAGCCGAGCCCGAAGACCATGCCGATCTTGCCGAACGCCGCCGCGCGCTGCTCCGGCGGCGTCACGTCAGCGATATAGGCTCCGGCAGTGCTGAAGCTGGAGGAGGCCATCCCAGAGATGACACGGCCCGCCACAAGCCAGACCACGTTCGGCGCGAGGGCCATCACGATGTAGTCGAGACCCAGTCCCAGGTTGGACAGCAGCACGACCGGCCGCCGACCGAACCGATCGGACAACGCGCCTTGAATCGGCGAACAGAAAAACTGCATGAACGCCCAAGCCGTCCCCATCAGCCCATAGAGCACGGCCGCCTGCGCCGTATTGCCGAAGAAAAATTCCTCGACGAGTTTCGGCAGCACCGGAATGATGATGCCGAACGACAACATGTCGAGCAGGACGGTGACGAGAATGAAGAGAACCGCGGCTTGGCGCGGTGCGGTCGTGGCCGGCGGGTGGCTCATCGCCGCCGCATCCTACCAGACTTTCCCCCACGCAGTGCTTCATCACATGGTACCCCTGTCAAGCGGAGATTGAGGCTCGACTCACCTATTGGCGTCGTTATAAATGAGACAAACCTGCTACTGACGAGCTCTACAGACTGTTGAATGTTTCTACGGTGAGACCAGCCTGGAGGATCATCTTACGAAGAAGTCCAGGCCTCAACTCATCATGTTGGGGAATGCATATATGTGAGTCTGCCGCGGTGGCGGCAACAGGGGCAGCGGTCCGATTCGCGTGTCCGGCATGACCTCTCAGATCACTTGCACACGGAACCGCTTCTTCGCCTCGGTGAACATGGCGAACGGTGTCGTCGACGACGGGGCCGCGTCCGGTTTGGGTTCACGATTGCGTGTGCGGATTTCGACCTGCACCTTCTCCGGCGATAACTCTGCCACGACTGAACGCTTCACCGGGAAGTGCGCCCGGGCTTCGAGATGCGTCAGGCAGTTTGCGCAGCCCTGCACTTTCCAGCGGCTGAGAATGGATTTCGCGCCGATCAGTTCCCGCTTGCCGTTCACGTTTGCGAAGGCAGCGATGACGAATGAGCCGCTGATGGCACCTCGGTCGACCCCCGAGACCACGACGGTCTTGGTGGGCTCGGCGTTCTCGACCGCGGTCGAAGTGACCGCAGGTGTCTTCGAAACGTCATCAAGTGAGCCGGGGCCATACGTGTAACCGAGATGCGTTTCGATGTTGATCATGTCTCTGGCTGTGTACTCCCAGGGATCGAGCTTCGAATCCATCGTGAACCAGGAGTTCGCAGGCACGCCCGGAGTGGGACCCTGGCTGTCGACGGAGTTCGTTCCCGGATACTGCGGGATGATGTCAAACGTGTCGGTGAACCCGTTCTTCTTCTGCCATCGCCAGAACACGTAATCGATGAAACAGTGGTGAAAAAAGAAAATCGGGTCCATTGACGCGGTGTCGTTTTCACCCATGTCGCCGTTGGCTCCGTCTATGGGAGAGAAATCCTGCCCTGGGACAACCGGGTTACCGGGCCACTCGAAACCCCCAACTGCCAGGTGAATATCGTTGTGTGGGTCCTCAAGGGCGACGACCTGTTTATTCGGGTGGTTGTTGTTCCATTCGGTTTCCGACGTCGTATTCGAAAACAAGGTGTAGTTCGGCGCATCCAGGCACCGGTGGAATTTCTCATAGACGTTGGCCGGCACGGGCTTCTTGTTGACGATGATGGACGGTCCCAGCCAATTCAACACGTTCTGGTTCAGTAGCTGGACGTTCGTGTTCCAATCAGGGAACTGCTTGTTGTGGTTGTCGGTTGCTTTCTGATCTTGAGGCGTTCCCACGAGCCCGGATAATGGATACCGCACCGTCTCATAGTTCAGCGGCTTACTGTAATTGAAGCCGTTCGGGTTCGCCGTGTTGTCGGTGATCTGTTGCGTGAACCTGAACGATGCCAGCGGATTGGGAATGGGTTTTCCATCGAGTTCGAAGGTCTGGTTCGTCAGCGCCCAGGGAATCACCGGCGCAGTCGGGTCGCCGCCCGGAAGCGGGGCGGTTTCATCCCAGAACGGAAGCACCACGTCTTCGCATCCGGGAATGCTGCGGAGCGCATTTTCCAGCGCGAGGAGGTAGGCGCGGTGCCAGACCGGAAACAGCACATTGCCGTGGTTGCAGTACCCGCCCCAGTAGGTCGGATTGCCCCAACCCGCGCCACGAAACGGCTCACCGTGATATCCTCCGATCTTGAAAAAGGAATTCGGATCGTCCCACCGCAGTCCCTTGATGCCTTTCCAGGCTCGCATCAAAGTTTCAAGCGGCTTTTTGTTGCCGTTTTCGTATTGGGTCTGTAACTCCGTAAGGGAAACGCGTACGCGCAGTTGTGGTTGGCTCATGATCGCTCCTCTTTTTTTACTTGGATCGTGCCGGAGGAGACATGGTCCCCAGGCGGCTGCCCATCAGTACGGAAACAGAGGTCAACACGCCTTTTTCAAACAGCAGAATGTTCAGCGACCCACCATAAGCAAAGTTGCCGAGCGGATCCCCTTTCTTCACAGGTACAGGCGGATCGCCGGGGTGGACGAAGGACGAATGGTAATTGATGAGCGAGGGCCTGATCCGACTGATCGTGTTGAGACCGACCGGTACGACGGCCACATAGCCATTGCTCTTGGTTTCAATTACGTAGTAGGCTCGGTGGAAGTGCTCAAAGACGCTGAAGTCGGTGGTGCTTTCACCGACATTAAAGATGGTATTGAACCAGTGTTCACCGTCGGTGATCCCGTTATACATGCCCGCGACTTCCATGGACTCGACGATCTTTCCCGTGACCGGCGCGTGAAAGTGATGGTAGTTTTGAGGCATCAGAACGCAGGAAATGGCCGTGCCGCCCTCGAAAAACTTCGCATATTTGGAGTTGTTCAGAAGCTGCAGCACATTGAGCTGGCGGGATTTTACGTCAAGTTCCTGGGTGAGAGTGAGATCGGAAAGGATAAAATTGATCTCCGAGTCGGCCGTCGCGGTCACCACGCTGTCGTCGTCAGGAGCAGCGATCGGCCGCGGATTGCGGGACAGATTTAATTCGCGGGTGAAGAACTCGTTAAATGACTTGAACCCGCCTTTTGGAACGATGAAGTCTTCGATGTGAGTCGTCGGGTCCTTTGTCCATTCGTTGATGAACATGAGCGATTCGGGCGAATCCATGAAGCGTCCGCGCTCCATAATGAACTTGACCGTCCAGTTGAAGATCTCCGTCGTATATTCCGCTGCGCCATTGCTCTTGCTTTTGAACGTGTTGAGAAACGCAGCAGCAGTCGGATTATTCAAATAGAACCATGTGAACGGAACTATCTTGCCGAGACCACCAGTTGGTTCGGGAAGGAATGTAAACCAGTCCCGGAAGTAATTCACAAAATAATTAATGGACTGTCCGACCCATGGGTTGGGCGATCCATCTTCGATGAACGGTGTCACTCGTGCGATAGCGTCGTTGTAGGCAGCCTCGACGACCGGATTGCTGACGATCGCTTCGAGTTCGCGCATCATTTCTTTCATCGCCGGGGTCAGGAGTCTTTGCAGTGGCTGTAGAGCAGTAGTACTCACGGCGTTCCTCCCTTTGTTATGGTGGGTCTAGGACGGTCAGGTTGCCTTGGAGGCTAGTGACCCCCGTGCATCGGCAGCGTGGTCACCGGCTGCTCGCCCACTACGTCGACGATCTCCATCATGCCGAGATCTTCGTGGTCGAGGATGTGGCAATGCATCACGAATTGTCCGAGGTAGTCGAGGTATTGTGTATAGATTTGCACTTTGGCAGCGGGCAAGACGAGTAAGGTGTCCTTCCACACCAGCTCGTTCCTGCCTTGTGGATCCTGGCGTATGGTCTGGAACGGGTTGACGTGAATATGGAAGACGTGCGGTAAGGGTGGAATGGTCGCCTGCGGCGGCAGCACACCGGGAGGATCCCCCACCGTGGTGAGAAACCACATATCAGTGCGGCCTAGACCGACAGGACGGACGCGGTTGGGATTGAAGGCGTGGTAGTTGATCTGGAAGTAGTTCCGTACATCTTTCTCGGTATGCACGGCGCTGCCCAGCTTGAAGATCGCCTCCTGCACGCCGTCCGCCTGCGTCTGCAAGTTCACGCCCGGGCGATAGGTGAGCGCTCCCATCTCAGCGTTTGTGGGTAGAGCCATGGGCAGCGGCTCACCCGCAATGTCGACATAGGCGAGCACACGTTCAGGCTCAGGAATACCTCGCAGGCCAGAGCGGATACTACTCGCGGCACTGCCGGATGCGGCCGGGGTAGGGCAACCTGCGCCGCTTTCCGCATCGATTAACTCGTAGCGTCCAGGTGTATTGGGGGCCTGGACGAGGACGTCGCTGCGGTAACCTGGTTCGAGGTCGAGCAGTTGACTGGACGACCAGGTATCGATCTTGCCGAGGTAGATACCATCAAGCGCGATCTCATGCAGCGGGATGCCTTCCTTGTTGTTTCCCTGTTTGCGCAGGCGGACACAGATCGACTCGCGAAAGGCGGCATCGATCATCCGCCAGCGCTGCACCTCACCGGGACGCAGGGTGATGATTGGCACGATCTGTCCGTTAATTGTGGTGCGCCGCTTGGATGTCTGCCAGGTACAGGTTGGCAGCCCTTTGGTGCAGGCATCCGGTGGTGAGGGCGGGTCTGGGAAGAAGGCACTGATATCTTCGGCCCGTCCCTGGGCGTCATACAGGATGGTCTGCAAGACCAGAATCTTTTCGCGTCGGGTCGCTTCACGCAGGGCGGATGGCAGCGTGGCCTCATCGTCCTCGATGATCAGAGCCCCAGCCATACCGCTCCCCACTTGGATAGCGGTCGAGCCGTGGGCATGGGCATGGTACCAGTACGTGCCGGCAGGATGGTTTGCTGGTACCTTGATCTCAAAGAGGAGCTGCGTCTGCGGCGGAATGGCCAGGAGCACGTTGTCGCTATTGCCGACCGGTGAGACATGCAGACCGTGTGTGTGAAGATTGGTGGTGTTGAAGGAATGCGGCCTCGTTTCGATAAAGGCGCTATCCGCCTCTTGCTTGACCTGAGCCGCGATCTGGTTCGGAGACTCGTGTGGCAAGACGTTATTGAGCAGGATGTTCAGGGTCTCACCCGGCTTCACGCGCAGCGTCGGACCGACGAGTGCCCCATTATAGGTGCGCAGCGTCACGGGACAACCACCGAGCGACGTGACATGCGGATCGGTGTATTGCACGGTCAACGTCGTTTGCAGACGACCGTGGGTGGCTTGCTCGACCGGCGGGTTGTGTAACGGCTGGTTCCCCCACTTGGCCGAGTCGATCTCTTGAAAAGCACATGGATTAGACGGTCCAGTCGTTTGGGCAAGGAGCACTGGAGTTGCGCAGCCGGTAGACATGGCAACGAGCCAGAGTACCATTGTTAATGGCGTGCGTGTATTCCCATCCATCGCAATGCCCATGAGGAACACGAACAACGAGCCACGTTTTTAGTCGATTCATAGGGCGCTGTCAAGTCCTATCTACTCGAGTGGGGTCATAGACGGGGTCAGATCTTGTATCGTGCACTCCGGTTTCAGAGACGACAGAGAAGAACGTAAAGAGATCGGCTGGTTTTTATCCGGCCTGCTTCCATTCCGTTCGCTGGGCCGGGTATTTTACTCGGCCTGGTCATCATATGTATCCAGGAACGCTTGAAGCTTGTCGAATAGGCGATCAAGCTCCTTCCGTCGTTTGGAATGTGCCGTGTGGTCGGCCTCTGAACACTAAAATCAGAATCAGATCTTGAGTCGTGCATGTCAAGACAATACTGTTAGGCATGAGTAATGATCTGTGGAGTGCAAGAATCAAGTCACGCCGCCCGGCGAACCTTGACGGCCAGGCGAACGGTCACGCCGAGGTGAGCGAGCATATCGATGAGCGTGTCAGTGCTGAAGAGATCAATCCACCAACAGAAGATATCGCTAACGCATGGCTAAACTTACGATCTCTGTCAGATCCACTTCCCCTCGCTACGCGCATGGATTGATCGTTTTGCAACCGTGCATAGAATGCCCGTGAAGTCTGCTACAGTGAGACTTCAACGTATTCCACTTGGCTGCTGGGTGGGGGAATGGGCAGACTATCGGCACGAAGACCCTCCAGGTGGAATTCTATCGCTTCGCGGATCATCGTTTCAGTTTCCTGAACCGTCTCACCGGTAGCTACACAGCCGGGTAGGTCCGGTACATAGGCTGCGTAGTTAGAGGCGGCTTTTTCGATTACGATTGCATAGCGCATGTTGAGCCCTCTATTTTTTCCATCCAGCCTGTTTGAAGATACTGTTCAAAGTTCCAGGTGGCAAATCGTCGCTCGGCTTGCCTGCGACCGTCACTCGACCAGGCTTTATGGGATGCTTAAACTGTCGATGACTTCCCTTCGTGGCAACCAGGTACCAGTTATCCTCTCGCAATCGATCGAGAACCTGGCTGACTTTCACGAAGCCAGCATATCTCACTAGGAGTGAGAATCCAAGAACAGGAGAGATATGAAAGCTCTACAGGCTACGAATGGATGTAATGAGTCCGGCCTCTTACCCAATCGTCATGCGCATCTGATTTACCTTCATCGAGAGACAACGGAAACAACTTGTCTATGGCCCGCTCGCTTTCGTCGTTCGCCATGCAATCACGGCGGCGCCGAGCAGCATGAACGAGGCTAGAATGAACGGTGCGCCTGGCAATTCGAGCGACGTGCTGGTGGCAGAGTCAGATCGGATGAAGTAGGCGAAGGTCTGCGTGAAGAGGGTCGGCCCGATCAGGCCGGTCACGCCGTTGATGCTGGCGATGGCGCCCTGCAGCTGGCCCTGTTCCACACTGCTGACCCGGCGCGTCATGAGGGATTGCGTCGCCGGACCGGCGAGTCCCCAGAAAGCCATCATGGGAATGCCGAGGCAGAAGATCCAGCCCTCCCAGGCGGTGCCGTAAACGAAAAAGCCGACCGCCCCGCAGAGCAGCCCGATCAACACCGTCCTGCGTTCGCCAAACCGATTGGTGATCGGACGAATCAGTCCGCCCTGCACGATCGTCGCGGCCACGCCGACGCCCGCCATCATCAGGCCCACGCTGGCTGTCCCCCATCTGTAGCGATAGCCCATGTACAGGACCGACACGCCTGGAAGTACCGCATGGGCGAGATAGCCGAGGAACGAGACCGTCGCGAGGCCGAAGAGTTCATGGTGCGAGCGCAACAGCCTGAGCGACCCGATCGGGTTGGCCCGCGCCCAGGTGAACGGCATCCGTTTGTCAGGCGGCAGGGATTCAGGAAGCACAAAGAATCCGTAACAGGCGTTCATGAGACTGAGTGCCGCCGCGCCCCAGAACGGCAGCCGAGGATCAATCGCACCGAGCCAACCACCCAAGGCAGGACCGAAGATGAAGCCGAGCCCGAAGACCATGCCGATCTTGCCGAACGCCGCCGCGCGCTGCTCCGGCGGCGTCACGTCAGCGATATAGGCTCCGGCAGTGCTGAAGCTGGAGGAGGCCATCCCAGAGATGACACGGCCCGCCACAAGCCAGACCACGTTCGGCGCGAGGGCCATCACGATGTAGTCGAGACCCAGTCCCAGGTTGGACAGCAGCACGACCGGCCGCCGACCGAACCGATCGGACAACGCGCCTTGAATCGGCGAACAGAAAAACTGCATGAACGCCCAAGCCGTCCCCATCAGCCCATAGAGCACGGCCGCCTGCGCCGTATTGCCGAAGAAAAATTCCTCGACGAGTTTCGGCAGCACCGGAATGATGATGCCGAACGACAACATGTCGAGCAGGACGGTGACGAGAATGAAGAGAACCGCGGCTCGGCGGGGTGCCGTCGTGACCGATGGGTGGTTCATCGCCGCTACATCCTACCAGACCCGCACAGCGCTTCATCGCATGGCGCACCAGTCAAGCGGAGGTTGAGGCTCGACTCATCCATTGGCGTCGCTGTAAAGGAGACAAACCTGCTACTGACGAGCTCTACAGACTGTTGAATGTTTCTACGGTGAGACCAGCCTGGAGGATCATCTTACGAAGAAGTCCAGGCCTCAACTCATCATGTTGGGGGATGGAGAGAGTATACTCATAACCGGATTTCACCAGCATCACATGAGAGCCTCGTTGTCGCACGACGCTCCAACCTACCCGTTGAAACTTCCGTATGGCGTCTGACCCCGAACACAACCGGAGGCGTTCCGCCATCAGACCACAACCTCAACCGTCCGTTCTGCATCGACCACGTGCTTGGCCTCCATCACCTCAAGCCACCCTTCGATGGCTTCTTTCACGTTTGCGATAGCCTCGTCGTGCGTTTTCCCTTGCGACAGACACCCTGGCAAAGCAGGCACCTCGGCGACAAAGTAACCTGCCTCATCCTGTTCCACAATAACATGCAATCTCATGCCTTCATCTCCTTCTTCACAGTAACTCTTGAACTATTATCGTAAAGCCCCTCACTATGGTCAAGCAAACCGCTTGATGTATTGTGCTGCTCCTGCCTGCCATCAACAACCTTTCCAAAGGAACGGAGCCCCACCCAGATGCGGTACAATCACTGATCTCGGAACCACGTAGATGAGACTGGAACCTGTTAAGGAGTCTGACCTTTTTATTAGCATTCCTATCCTGCATGGCGACTCCTACAGTGCATGTAGCTCAATGGTCCAATTCTCTTGACGAAGAGACATATCGGACTATAATTCCACATTCAACTCGATGAGAAATAAGCACTTCTCTTCAGCCGAATGTTCGAGTCGTCGGGCATCAACCTTGTTCCGTTCAATATATTCCTTGCGCCTTCATTCAGAGGAGGAGACTATGCGATCCACATCACATCATCGAACCATGCCGTTCCGAAGCACCGCATTGACTCTGCTGTGCGCGTTGGCCGTGGGAGGCTGCGTGAGTGCGTACGCTCACAAGCAGACCCTTGATGAACTCAAGGCGGTCAAGAAGCAGTCGGCGCAACAGCAAGAGGAACTGACCGGCATGCGAGAGTCACTCGACCAGGAAGCAGCTCAGCGGAAAGCTGCTGAAGACCAGGCCGCCTCGTTGGCGCAGGAACGGGATGACCTCAAAGTTCGATCCGAACAGTTGACCGGCGAACTCGCCACTGTGCGTAGTCAGATTACGGATCTCGAACAGAAACGTGCAAGCGACAGTGCTTCCGCGCAGGAGGAAATCGCGAAGCTGCAGCAACAGGCTGCATCGATAGAAGCCGAGGCAGCACAACTCGCGAAGGAACGTGAACAGCTCCGCCAGGAACAGGCTCGATTGGCCGCGACGCTCGATCGGGAGCGGGCTGCCAAGGAATCGAAGGAAGCGGAGATCAAGCGGCTTACGCGAACGCAGGAAGAGTTATCCAAGGCGCTCCAAGACGAAATCTCCAAGGGCAATATCACCATCCAGCAGGCACGCGACCGCCTCACGATCAATTTGGTGGACCAGGTCCTGTTCGACTCCGGTCAGGCAGAGGTGAAACCGGCCGGCCAGAAGGTGCTGAAGCAGGTCAGCGACCTCTTGAAAACCGTCACGGACAAGCAGATCCGGATCGAGGGCCACACGGACAATGTGCCGATCAGCGGCAAACTGCGGAGCCGTTACAGGACGAATTGGGAACTCTCGACGGCACGGGCCACGGCGGTCGTACGTTATTTGATCGATCAGGACGGTGTGAACCCCCGGAATCTCTCCGCAGTCGGTTATGGAGACACGCAACCCGTCGCCTCGAACGACACCGAGGTGGGACGATCGGCCAACCGCAGGATTGAAATCGTGCTGTATCCCAAGGACCTCAAAGAAGCTACCGACCAGGTCGAAACCGGCCCGGCAGTATCACAGTAGGAGAGAGGGCCGTCGGAGGCGCGCACAGCGCTCACAGAAATCCGGTCAGATCTTGTATCGTGGATGTGATTTTTCAGAGATGACTGCGAAGGACTTCACGAGATCGGCTGAGTTTCATCCGACATGTTTGCATTCCATTCGCCGTGCCGGGTCTCTTACTCGCTCTGGTCATCATATGTGTCCAGGAACACCTGCAGCTTGGCGAATAGGCGATCCAGCTCCTTCCGTCGTTTGGAATTTGTCGCGTGGTTGGCCTCAGCGGCCACGTAGCTCTGAATCTCCTCAATCTCGTCCAATGACAGCTCCACCCTGATCCCTCTGCCCTCCGCCACCGCGCACTTGGCAAAGTCGGGATTGCAGAAGGTCTCATCCCTGATGAGGTCGCGTTCCCGCAGGGTCAGTGTGACGGGCAATTTGGTCCCATATGGGATTCGTTTCCGCTGCGTGCCGAACTCTTCCCGCCAACTGTTCGCCGTCAGCCCCTTCAGTGCTTCGAAGTACGGCGCGTTGGAATCAGGCGGCTTCGCGTCGCTCCGTAGCAGATCCCACACATGCTTCATCAGCACCGAGCCGATCGCATGGATCGCCTCATGCCGGTCCAAGCCCTCTGCACGAAGTCGGACCAACGCATCCTTCGTAACTTCAACCTCCTCAGCGAGCTGGCTCTCAACGATGACGTGAATGGCCGCATGGAGCTGGGCGTTTGGAAGTTCCGTACTCAACCGTTGGTGGTAGGCCGAGACCAGCTCGATCCGTTGGGCCTCATCGAGCGCCAGCCAATTCCCCGGATCAGGCGCGGCGTCTGGGTCGTATCTCATCGAACTCCATGGGGATAGTCTTCCAGGAACAGGCGCACTGCGGTAGTCTCCGTCCTCACATCACATCGACAATCCGGCGGCCGGACAGGATGTCGAGCGTCTCGACGAGTCGCCGCTTGCGCTCGTGAACCCGCCGGAGGGCGGTGAGGTAGCCTTGCCAGTCCTGCTCTTTCCCCTGTTGCTTCAGGACGCGGCCCACTTTGCGCAAATAGTCGGCAGCCGCTTCATAAGCTTTCGGTTTCGTGAGGGCGATCTGCTCTTCAGCGAGTTGTTTCCAGATGACGACGGCCCGTTCAGGATACCTGGCCACCACCGCCTCGGCAATACGGTCCTCCGTAAACCATCCTGCGTCCCAGCCTCGCGCCCGCGGCTTGCGCCGGTCATACCAGCGAAGCACCTCGTCAGGCCGTTTCTCGTCGATCGCGATATCGATGAGCACATCGGTCATGGGTGGCTGGAGCGGAAGACGCCCGGTCGTCATCTTGAGTTCACTCTCCGACAACGGCCAGAGCGGAGTTGACGGTTGGGGACGTGTCCCGGTTTCCAGATACTGTAAGGCGGAGGCCCGAACTTTCTGCCCAACTCCGGCTTGCTGCGCTGCCTTCTCCAACGCTTGAAAGGTCTTCACACTCGGCTCCAAGAAGAATTCATCGGCCCGCAACGTTGCTGCGGAATGCCACTTCTGCTGTCGCTCCCGCATCTCGCGAAAGGATGTCCGCAATTCGACGGCAATGCCGGGCCATTGCTTCTCGGTCGCAACAATCCCCTTGCGGATCCATTCTTCTGCTTCTTCCCACTGCTCGGCTTTTTTGAGGTGCTCTACGAGACGGAGGTAACTGCCTGTCTTCTTGGCTTCTTCCCGGCATAGCGGGATGATCTCTTCACGCCGGCCGGCTCGTTCCAGCGCCAGGATCAACCAGTTACTCAGGCGATCGCGCCGAAAATTTTCTGAGAATCTGTCCTGAGTGTTGTTCCGCCGTTCCTGCGCGAGACGCTGGGCAAGCTGCTCGACAAGCCCGTTCCACGCCTCCACCGGATGGCTCCGGTCCCAGAAGGCCTTGGCGCCACGACAGAGTTCATACTCGTCCGCTAGGTCAGCCTCCACCGCCCACCGCATCTGTTCGGCGGGAACACGGGACGACTGAGGCAAGGCCCGGAAGACGATATCCAAACAGGAGGCGATTTCCTCTGCCGTCTCCCCTTCATCGTCGCTCATCTCCACTTGCCTCGTGCCGGCTTCCAGCAGTTGCACTCCCACTTCCATAACCGCGTCCGCATGCCTTTGTGCCAGCAGCGCTTCCAGGCGATCCCGTACCCGTGAGTAGTCTGGGATTGAGCCCTCGCCACTCCAGTGGTGGCGCCAGCCCGGTTCTGCGCTGAGCGCGGCAATCTCAGCCCGCAGGGCGTTGACCAGCTTCGGCACGGTGCCCGCCGACAAATTATGCCGATCCTGCAAGAACTGCCGGACATCCGGATAACGCTGAACTAATTCCTTCAGGAGCGCGAGAAGCTGCGGTTGTGTCTGCTGTTCAAGAAAAGACAGCCATGCGCCGGTGGCGGTCTTTCCAACTTTTTGCGTTGGCTGCTCCGAAACATGCATGAGCTCTTCGTCAGTTGCACCTTCCTCATCCTCCTCGTCCCATTCCCCCGCATCTCCATCTTGTTCCAACAACTGAAGTCGTCGGTCCTGCTCGGCCACGGTCGGGACCGTGCGATTGCGCTTCACCTGCTCCAGATATTCGAGCACCACGGCAACCGCATGTTTGCAGATGCCTTCGTATGGGCAGGTACAGGCAGCAACCAGTTCGTCATCTTCCGTCTCAATCCTAGTGGCGTATCGCTGCGAGCCCAACACCCACGCGACCAGGCCTCCGCTTGAAGTTCGGGCGAGGTCCTGAACCAGGCGGTCGCGCTGGTAGCGCCGGCCTCGCGATACGATGACTGCCCCAGCCCAGCCCTGGAGCTCATCCCACGTGAGAGCCTTGAACGGATCAGCCTGTGAATGCTTGCCCTGGCTCCCGTTCCGTGAGTTGTGTTTTCCCATTGCTGCCGATGGTACTCACATCAGCCTCATATTCCAAGCTGGTTTTCGGAGTGAACGGAAGAGATGCATCACTTGCGGAATCCGGGTTGAGAGAATGGGCTGGAGGAAAGACTCTCTACACAACCGAAAGGTGCTCTCCCATGACGCGTCGCCGGAACCACAGGCTGGACATTGCAAGGGCGAGCAGGACGGTACCGATGCCGATCAGACTCACGGACTCGCTGGATACTTCGATGAGCCACCCGAAGAAGGTCATGCCGGCCATTGATGTCGCCGTGGCAATAGCCGTGTAGAGCGCCATGACCCGGCCCACCATGTGGGCGGGCGAGATTTCTTGGATAATCCCCCAGGCGATCGGTGTCCAGGTCCCCAGCCCCATGCCGATCAACAGGACGAGCAGGGTTGCCAGCATGATGTTCGAAGTCCAGACCAGCCCGCACAAAGCCAACCCGCCGACAGCGCTCGACCACGCGATAACCGATACCCGACGCCGAAGCTCCCATTCGGAGAGTCGCACGAGACAGAGCGATACGAGAAGTAGGCCCACGCCGAGCCACGACCAGAGGTATCCCACCTCTACCGGGCCGAGTGAGAGGAGCCTTTTTCCGAACACAGGAAACAGCGTGGTAAAGGCTCCGCTGCCGAACGTATAGAGCGAGGCCAACATGATCAACATCAGAATTGTGCGCCGAGATATCAACGTATAGCGAATCCCGTCGAACAGATCCTCGATCGCCGTTGTCCGGCGGCTCTCCTGCGGAGACGTCGTCAGTCCAGCCGATAGACGGAGGGGGAACAAGAAGACCGCGGAGGCCAGGTAGGTCACAGCATTGATACAGAGCACGTCCTGGGAACCGGAAAAGGCAATCCCTAGTCCGCTGATGACCGGGCCGATGATGATACCGAGGCTCGTTGTGCCTTGGAGAAGGGCATTGGCGGCGGTCAACCGTTCCTTTTCCACCATGAGCGGCACCGACGAGGACAGCGTCGGGACGAACATAGCGGTCGCAATCCCGTAGAGAAACGTCAGAACGTAGAGGGCTTCTATTGTAAACGATTCTACGGATACCCAGCAGGGGATCAGGCCGATCAATAGCGCACGGGTCAGGTCGCTGCAGATCAGGATGGCCTTCTTGGTTAATCGATCGACCACCACGCCGATCACGGGCCCGAGGACAATCGGGGGCAATGTTTGCAGAAGACCGATGACCGTAGTCTTCAGCGCCGAACCGGTGATGGAATAGACAAACCACAAGAGAGCGAGCTTGCTGACACCGTCCGCCACCTGCGACAGCACCTGGCTCCACCACACCAGGCTGAAATCGCGCGTGAGGAGCCATTGTCTGCGACGGAGGATCGGATATTCCGCCAAACGAGACATCTCCGCTTTCTCCTGATCCATCGTGGAGGACCGGCCTGACAGTATGCGTATCTCGGGTTATCTCCCGCATACGTGACCTCAGCTTACTAGGGTATATCGGAACGGGGCCGACAAGAAAGGCAGAAGGACGGATGGAACGATTGGGGCACCGGGCAACCAGACGCGAGAGCTAGGCTGCAACCCGTTGAGCCATAACCGCTTGACGCATGAACCGGATCGCGACGGCTGCCGTCAGCAACAGAACCAGACCAAGTCCGATAAGGCTTTGCGCCGGCCCGACCTGGAGAAACTCTTTCGCATACATCGGCAGAATGAAAACAAAGGCGCTCGCACCCAGGTTGTACAATGCCGAGATTATGACCAGAAGAAAAACCGTCGATTGCGTGCCGAAGACAAATCGAAATCCTACTTTTAGGTCGTCGAGCACGGAGGAGGAAAGGTTGCCGGCCTCTTCAGCTGTCTTGAGGGTTTCATGGAACCGCATCGGAATGAGACAGAGGGCTGAAACGAAGAACGTCGCAGAATTCACATACAAGCCATTCTCCGCGCCCATCATCGCGATGAGCACGCAG
Organism: Nitrospira sp.; assembly: GCA_029194675.1. NCBI lineage: Bacteria > Pseudomonadati > Nitrospirota > Nitrospiria > Nitrospirales > Nitrospiraceae > Nitrospira > Nitrospira sp. The sequence goes on from JARFXP010000005.1 coordinate 40,182, forward strand.
CTGATTGCAGGCCCCAGCAATAACCCAATGTTATTCATGCCTTGGATCAAGGCATTCGCCGTCACCAGTTCAGACGGACGAACCAAGCGCCGGACGGTCGACACCAAGGCCGGCCCAAAGATGGTCGAGGATGGTCGAAACGATCGACGTCAAGAAGATCAAGACATAGAGGCTTTCAAGGGAGAGAAGGAGGTCGTTGTTTTTTGATCAATGTCGATGCAAGACATCCGTCGCTTGTGGTTGGAAAATGAACAGATTCTTCTCCTTCATGCATGCCTGACTTAGCAGGCTGCGGAAAAACCATCCGTTTATCCTTCGAGAGCCTCAGGACGAACGGGGCGGTCATTAATTTCACTGAGGTTTTCCGTTCGTGCTGAGCCCATCGAAGCACACAAATCGAGTTTTTCCGCAGCCTGTTAGGCGCGACACAAAGCCCTCCCACGCTGACCCTAAGAAAAGCTTAATGGCGGTGACCTGTCAAGCCCAAATAGAAATGTCCGCTTTCTCCCAAAGTAGAAATGTCCGGTTTATGTTCCGGCCGCCGCCGGGTGGTGTCCTCGTTCCTGCCGCCATCGCTTGCGCCATGGATGATCCGCCGGCGGTTTGATCGGGCGCTGCGATCGGGACACCGCCGTGACCGCTGCCGCCGACACAGGTCGCGCCGCGATCGCGTGAAAGGCGAGCGCCCGTCCGTGGTGCGTGAGCCGCATCGTCCCATCCACATGTTCTTCGACCACCACACGAGTGGCGCGGAGATTGTCGTGAACCTGATAGAGCCGCCCTTCATGAGCAATGGTGAAGTCCTTCCGCAGACACCGGGATGTCTTGATACACAGGCTTCGCTCCAGCACCTGGGCCGTCGGCTTCGGCCGATGCAGATTGACTGCGTGCGCCGGCCGCACCGCGAACCGGCGGTTGTAGACCGGCAGATAGCCCTCCAGGAATCGGTTCGCCGCCTCGAAGGTCCCAATCCGTGCGAGGCGCAACTCCTTGACCAGTCGATCCTGGAACGTCTTAAACAGCCGCTCCACCCGCCCCTTGGCCTGTGGGGAGTGCGCCGCGATCAGCTCAACCCCCAGCTCATCCAGTGCCCGTCCGAACTGACTCTGGGGTGCCTCCCCGGCCAGCTGCTCCGCCACCGTGGGCTCAGCTGGCGACTGGTAGGTCGTATGCTTGTCCGCATAGATGGCCAGCGGAATCCCCTGGTGCCGAATGTAGCGCTGGAAGCTGTCCATCGCCGGGATCGTGCCCTCGTACTCATAGAACCGAGCAAAGACGCGACTGCTCGCATCGTCGATGTAGGCCATCAGGACACCCCACGGGCCGCGCCCCTCCAACCAATCATGATGGGACCCATCCAGTTGCACCAGTTCCCCGACATGCGCCTTGCGCGCACGCCACGCGCGATGCGGTCGCTTCCGGCGTGCGAAATGATCAATCCCCCGCTCCCGCAACCAGCGCCGCAGAGTCTCGTCGCTGACCTCGAGTCGGTGCCGCTCCGTCAACTTCTCCGCCGCCAACGTCGGCCCAAAGTCTCCATAGCGTGTCTCATACAGCCGCAGCATCTTCGCCTTGACCGGCTCCGCGATGCGCCGATTCGACGGCTTCCCCCGTCCCCGATGGACACGTCCCTGGTCGCCCTCCTCCTTTACCCGCCCAAGAAGGCGCCGGATCTGACGCTCCGTCAGCCGCAACATGGTGCCCGCCTCCTGTTGTGTGATCCGCTTGTCCCGCACCTGGCGAATCACATGGATCCGCCGCAACTCCTTGGCACTCATCATCACCCTGTCCTCTCCCACCATCCCGTCCTCCTTTGAAGAACGGGCAGTCTATCAACGAAGAGGACATTTCTACTTTGGTGAAACCGGACATTATCATTTTGGGATTACACTTACTCAGTAGTCAGCAATTAAGACAACACCGATGCCAATGAAACCCGCATGGAATAAAGGTAATAAGAATCTTGTGTGGTCAAAATATCCGTCTTCTGAGTAATGGCGGTGACCTTGACTCTTCCTCTGGATCGGTGGCAGTCTGTGCGCCCGATGACCGTCCACCCTCAACGGACCACCAGGAGTCCTGAAAGAGACCTGATGTTGCGACAGCCCACATATTTCGGTCGAGCACTCTGCCTCACCGCGATAGCCGTTCTGGTAGGCTGTAGCACACCGTCGCTCGACATGGCCGGGGGACCCATCGTACCGGCTGGGCCGGACGGGGGAATCGTGATCGGATCCGTTCTTGTGCAAGCGGAGCAGGACGCACCCGACTCCTGGTTCAACCGGCTTTTCGGTCGTAAAGCGGCTGGGTTCACCTATCAATTTGAGATTCTGAGAGTGCAGGCCACCGATCCGAAAGGCAGGCATCCTTACCTGGCCCGGTATCAATTAGATGCAAAACCGGGAGAGGAGCGGGTCTTCGTCGCGCGCCTGCCGGTTGGCACCTATCTATTCAAAACGTTTCACCATGAAGGGTTGTCGGCTATGGGGGGCGACGTGGGTGTGAACTTTTCGGTTGCGCCTGAGACCACCGCGTATATCGGGCGCCTAGTTCTGGAGCTCCCCGGACGCGTAGCCATAGGGACGTCGTACACCTACCAGGTGCAGGACGCACGCGCGACGACATTGGCTGTCGTCCAGAACCAGTACCCTCACCTGGGACAGCAGGTGGTGAATGCGCCGATGCAGACCAGGTAAGGGACGGCCCTTCTCAAGGGTGGTATCCCTCGGGGTGCGGAATTCTGGAGTAGGTCGTCCATCTTAATCATGTGCGAATCGTGACTGTGGGACCTGTCCGAGTCATTGCTTCCCGCGGGCTGAAAGCATGAGCGAAACAGCAGACAGCGTGCCTGAATATGGAGATGATCGAAGCATCCCGGTCTCCGTGGTGTTTCGTGCGGTCAACCAAGGATGACAAGCTATGACTACTTGCGGCCGACTCAGACGGGGGTCTTTCTGTTTCCTTCTAGCCGTCAGCCTCACGCTGGCGGCGGCAGGATGTTCCAAGGTTCCGCGCCAGTACGTATGGATGTCTGAACGTGGCGCAACGCTCACGGATCTTGTGGCCGATCCGGAGAAGTACGACGGGAAGGTGATGCTACTGGGTGGGACCATCATCGAAGAAGAAGCGAGCGAACAGTACCTCTGGCTGCGCCTGAGGAATCGGCCGCTGGACCAGGATTACACACCTCATCTTCCCGCCGATCTGAGCGGCCTCGAAGCTGGATGCTACTGGGTGATGGTGGAGAAGAACAAGCTGCCTCAGACCTATCGCGGGTGGGGGCGGATGACAGTGGCCGGACGAGTGACTGGGACCACGAGATTCCAGACCGAGCCGGTGCTGGCGCTGCTGTACGTGCGAGGGTGGGGGGTGGACGGCAAACATGCCGGGATCTGGGAGCACGTCGATCCCAATTATAGGCCTGCGGCTCCCGGAGGCATCAGTGAGTTCCCGAATGCGCCCGGCGTTTCCCCAAGGCCTCGGTAGGTACCAGCGATAAGCGAATGCGACCCGATACCCGCTTTCCGATGTGCCTACGTGGTATCCCTCGGGGGCGGGATTCTGGCGTACGTCACATAATCTTAATAATGCGCGAATAGCGCCTGTAGGACTGTCCGGGTCATTGCTTCCCGCGCGCGGGAAGCAAGAGCGAACGAGCAGACGGCGTACCAACAGTAACCATGACCGACGCATCCCCGTCTCCGTGGTGTTTCGTGCGATCAACCAAGGACGACAAGCGATGACTATTTGCGGCCGACTCCAGCGAGGGTCTTTCTGTTTCCTTCTAGCTGCGAGCCTCACGCTGGCGGCAGCAGGGTGTTCCAAAGTTCCGCGCCACTACGTATGGATGTCTGAACGTGGCGCGACGCTCACGGATCTTCTGGTCGATCCGGAGAGGTACGACGGGAAGGTGATGCTACTGGGTGGGACCCTGATCGAAGAAGAAGCGAACGAACAGTACCTCTGGCTGCGCCTGAGAAATCGGCCATTGGACCAGGATTACGCGCCCCAACTTCCCTCAGATCGGAGCAGCCTCGAAGCTGGATGCTATTGGGTGATGGTGGAGAAGAATAAACTCCCTCAGACCTATCGCGAGTGGGGACGGATGACAGTGGCCGGGCGAGTGACCGGAGCCACGAGATTCCAGGCCGAGCCGGTGCTGGCGCTGCTGTACGTGCGAGGGTGGGGGGTGGAGGGGAAACATGCCGGGGTCTGGGAACACGTCAATCCCAATTATGCACCCGCGCCTCCCGGAGGCATCGGTAAGTACCCGAATGCGCCCGCCGTCTCCCCAAGGAGGTACCCGTGATAAGAGAACGCGACCCGATACCTGCTTTTCGGTGCACCCACGTGGACGGAAAATTGTGCAACGTCTCCCGGACGATGCCCCTGCCCCGCTCGTCCGGAGCCTATGGAAGAGCTCGGACCATATAGCATTCCCAAAGCCACGATCCTGATTGAGGCCTTGAACGTTCCGACCGTCTTGTCTGCTGACCTTTTCGATCAGGCTCAACCATCACTTTTCATCAGAAAAGCTTGGCGGTCACTCCGGCAAACGGAAGTAAGTAATTGACCCCACCGTTGGGAGAATCGGTGCCGGCGTTGGAGATGTGGCTGAAACGGACTCCAACGTTCAGCGCCCATCGTGTAGTCAAATCATAGATCGCGCCCCCACCTGCCCAGACTAGAAAATTGAAATCCGATCCCTGTTCGGGAATGCGGCCATCAAAATTCGTCCAGATCGGGCCACCGCCGGCTTCGAAATAGGGCTTCAGCCGGCCGAACGAAGCAAGCGTATAGACCACCTTCGGCGTGAAGCCAATACCGTACGCGCCGGTCGGTTGCGTGATCCCTAACACAGCCAACTCGGCCCCCAATGCAATCGAGCCACTCCACCACCCCGAGCCACTCGGATCAGTCAACGCAATCTGCCACGAGGGATGCACCGCAACTCCGTTTAACTTGGATGATTGCTCGTCCGTCAATCGCACCGGCAGCATTCCTCCGACTACCATCCCGACAGTCTGATTGCCAGTCATCCTAGTGGATGGTTCTTCTGCAAAAACTGGCGACAGCCACGACAAATTTAAACAGATCAGGACCGCCACTGTGTAACTCCTAGACAGGTCTGTCATGAGCTCACCCTCAGCCTTCCGGTAGTGAATGGTTTCGACAAGGTGCCAGGCATGGACCTGCCTGTGCATGAGTACTGCAGAACCCTATGCGACTGGTTTATGTGAAGGATGGTTATGGTGATCGATGGACCGCCAAAAACTGAACGGGAACAGCCATGATCGTCATCCTGCATCACGGTAGCCGCAATCTTGATTGCGGCATTGGACGCTCCGGCCATCTTGCTTGCTGACTTTTTCAACGAGAAACGGAGCCTGACAGGTTGGGCAGGCCTTCGGAACAGGACGATCCCAGAGGGCAAATTCACACTTTGGATAATTACTGCACGCGAAAAATGAGCGGCCTTTGCGCGTCCGCTTCTGAACAAGGTCGCCTCCGCAATCTGGTTGAGGACATTTGACGCCGAGCGCCATCGGCTTGGTCGTCTTACACTGGGGATAGCCTGAACAGGCGATGAACTTGCCGAAACGTCCGGTCTTCACCACCATGGGGCTTCCACACTTGTCGCAAACCTGGTCGGTGGTCAATTCCTGCTTGGGTACGATTTTGATGGTCCCGTCCGGAAGCTTTTCAAAGTTTTGCGTGTTCTTGCACGGCGGATCGTCCTTGTAGGCCGGACAAGCGAGAAACTTACCATTCCGGCCCCACTTGATCTCCATCATCCGCCCGCATTTCTCACAGGGGATATTGGTCGGCGGTTCGACCGTGTCTTTGGGACCAGGGATCGTCTTTGCTCGTTCCATTTCCCTGGTAAACGGCATATAAAAATCACGGACCGCGGCGACCCACTGCTTGTTCCCCTCTTCAACCTCATCCAGTTGTTCTTCGAGCTGTGAGGTGAAGTCGACGTTGATGAGTTCGGGAAATCCCTTCAGTAGGAAATCGTTCACCGTTCTCCCGGTCTCCGTCGGAACCAAGCGTCCCTCGCTCTTTTCCACGTACTTGCGGTCCTGGATCGTAGAAATAATGGCGGCATATGTCGAGGGTCGACCGATACCTTTTTCTTCCAGCTCCTTAATAAGGAGCGCTTCATTGTATCGTGGTGGCGGTTGGGTGAAATGTTGCTTTGATAACATGCCCGGGACCGTCTGCCCTTCCTGTTCGACGAGTTGCAATTGTTCTCCTTCGGACAGAGCCGGCAGCTGGCGCTCGTCATCGTCCGCCTCTTGATCGGCCTTCGGCTTCTGTGAAAGCGCTTCTTTGTCGACGCCCTCCATGTACACAATCGTATGGCCGGGAAACTTCACGACCGTTCCGGTCGAACGGAAGATATATCTCCTTTGTGTTCCGATCGGTGACGTATCGATCCGCGTCACATCCAAAATCGCCGGCACCATCTGTGAGGCGATGAATCGGTTCCAAATCAGCTTGTAAAGATTGTACTGGTCCTGATCCAAATACTGGCGGATCGATTCAGGGTCGCGCGCTGCCGACGTCGGCCTGATCGCTTCGTGCGCCTCCTGGGCCGCCTTCGAGGTCTTATAGACATTGGGCACGCCGGGAAGATAGTCCGTCCCAAATCGTGACTGGATCACCTCGCGCGCGTCGGCCATCGCCTCGTTGGAAATGCGCGGCGAGTCGGTTCTCATATAGGTGATCAGACCGGTGGCACCCTCGGCACCGATTTCGATGCCTTCATACAATTGCTGCGCGAGGGTCATCGTTTTCTTCGGTGAAAAATGCAGCTTTCGCGAGGCTTCCTGCTGCAGACGGCTCGTGATGAATGGCGCGACGGGATTCCGTTTCTTTTCTCGGCGCTCGATCGATTGGACGACGAATGTCTTCCCTTGAATCTCGCCGACGATACGGCCGGCTTGCTCAGCGTTTTCAATCGAGGCCACTTCGTCATTGATACTATGAAGTTTGGCCTCAAACGCCGGAGGGTTGGCTCCGGCCAGCAACGCGGTAATCGACCAATACTCTTCGGCTCGAAACGCTTCCCGCTCCGCTTCACGCTCGCAAATCAGTCGCATGGCTACCGACTGTACCCGTCCCATGCTGAGCCCGCGCCGGACCTTATTCCAGAGCAGCTGACTGCCCTGGTACCCGACGATGCGATCCAGCACGCGGCGGGCCTGCTGGGCATTCACGAGCTTCATATCAATCTCGCCCGGAGATTGAAGCGCGCGCTTGATGGCTGATTCCGTGATTTCGTTGAAGAGGACCCGGAAGATCTTCCCATCTTTCCTTTTCTTCTTCGATTTGCCGAGCAGTTCTTGCTCAATGTGCCAGGCGATCGCTTCCCCTTCACGATCCGGATCCGGCGCCAGAAAAACCTTGTCGGCTTCCTCAGCCTTCTTCTTGATCTCGGCCAACACCTTCGACTTGCCCTTGATGGTGACATACTGCGGTTCGAAATCGTTCTCGAGATCGACCCCCAACTTGCTGGTCGGTAGATCCTTGATGTGGCCGACCGACGCCATCACGGTATAACCACGTCCTAAATATTTGGTGATGGTCCTTGCCTTCGTCGGCGACTCAACAATGATCAACGATTTTCCCATAACAACTCCGTCGACCCCTCAAGAATTGTATCATCCGTACCAAATATCGGAGCTTCGTGCAACTAGAATGGCAGTCGGCAACCATCAGTACGCTGGTAGGAAACCAGAGGTGGAGAGAAGAAAGTGCCACGGCGACAAGGGTTCCTTGCTCTGTTCCTCACACCTCATTCGACACACATTGAAGCCGTTCGTCATGCTGAGGACTCGTCGATGCTCACTCGATCGACGAGTGACAGGTGACGCAGGACGCGATGTCTTGCTGAGCTATAGGCGGATGTATTGCTGGCCCGGCAGTTGGCGAATCCGACCGTTCAATTCCAATGAAAGCAACACCGCCGACACCTCCGCAGCGCTCAGCCCAGTGCGCTCGATTACCGTATCAATGGATCGGGCTTCATAGGACAGGGCTTCGTACACCACTGTTTCTTCCTTCCCTAGCGGTACAGGCACTTCTACCAGCGTGCTGTCGAGATGCAGTGTGGCACGTTGCCGAGCATCGACTTGCGGAAGAATCTCATCGAGAATGTCTTGAGCTCCTTCGATCAGTTTCGCTCCCTCTTTGATCAAACGATTTGATCCTCGACAGGCTTCTTCCTTGAGGGAACCGGGTACGGCGAATACCTCTCGACCTTGCTCCAATGCCAGTTTTGCCGTGATCAACGAGCCGCTGTCGGTCGCGGCTTCGCCGACCAGCACGCCCAACGAAAGCCCGCTGATGATCCGATTCCTTCGCGGGAAGTGATGACTTTGGGGAGCAGCACCGATCGGCAGCTCCGAGATAACGGCGCCGCGCGATTCAATGTTCCGCCGGAGTGTGTGATGTTCCAACGGGTAGGTCCGATCGATGCCGCAACCGAGAACCGCAATCGTTCGCCCTTTACCCATCAGCGCTCCACGATGCGCCGCTGCATCGATTCCCCGAGCCAGACCGCTCACGATCGTCACTCCACATTCAGCCAGGTCCTTCGCAATCTCCTCCGTGATGAGTCTCCCGGATGGAGTCGCCCGTCGTCCACCCACTATCGCCACCGCGACTTCATCCCTCGGCGAGAAGCACCCGCTCACATACAACAACGGCGGCGGATCAGGAATGGTTTTGAGTCGGGCTGGATAGGATCGATCAAACAGGGTGACTGTTTGGATCTTGAGGCGCTCAACCATCTTCACCTGGCGATCGATCTGCCGCCGGATACTCGACTCAAGCCCCCGCCGCACGGATTCTGCCAATTCAGGACTGCAACCGGCAGTGATCAAGTCGTCCATCGTCGCGCCGAGCACCGCATCGGGGGATCCAAACGCGTGAACTAATTTAAGAAGGGTGCGATCGCCGACACCGTCGATCGCTTGGAGCGTGAGCCAGGAAGTCAAGGAGGCTTCATCCATGAGCGATCTCAATCCACGGCGGGGAATTCGTTTCAGCAGCAGGAGGGTCCGCCGGGCAGAACATCGCCCTGACAAAGAGCGGCGGCCGTGGCGGCACTCGACTAGAGCACGACCAGATCGTACTGCTCAAGATGCAACTGACTGTCCGGTGTGACGATGATTTTCGCCGAACAGTCTCGCTCCAATACTTCCACTCCGTGGCGTTCTTCGTCTTGCAGCAATTCCGCCACCATTGGATGGGCTCCCACGATAATCCGTTGCTGATCGGCAGACGGTTCAATCCGTCGGATTTCGCGGAAAATTTCGTATACCACGGTCGTGGGAGACTTCGTATAGCCACGGCCTTCGCAGTAGCGACACGGTTCCGACAGGGAACGTAACAGGTCCTCCCGCACCCGCTCACGGGAGATTTCAATCAAGCCGAGATCCGAAATCCTTGATATCCTCGTCCTCGCCTTATCCGACGCCATGGCGTCCACCAACGCATGATAGACCTTCTCCCGATTCTTCTCCCGTTCCATATCGATGAAGTCGACAATGATGATGCCGCCGATTCCCCGCAGCTTCAGCTGGTAGGCGACCTCTTTGGCGGCCTCGAGGTTGTTGCGTAAGATGGTCTCTTCCTGATCTCGTTTTCCAACAAAGCGCCCCGTATTGACGTCGATCACCGTCATCGCTTCGGTATGATCGATCACGAGATAGCCCCCCGACTTGAGCCAGACTTTCCGGCTCATTGCTCGCACAATTTCCTGCTCCACCCCCAGATGATCGAACAAGGGCTCATCCTTATCGTAGAAATGAATCCGCGAGGTCTGCTCAGGAGAAAATCGCTGCACGAAGTCTCGAATGGCTTCGTATTCCTCTCGCGAATCGATCCACAGTCGATCCACCTTTTTACCGAACAAGTCCCTCACGACACGGAAGCTCAGGCTCAAATCAGAATGCAGTAACGCCGGAGGGGGCATTTGTTCCCGCTTGGTCAAAATGTCTTGCCAGAGCACGTGCAGAAAGTCGACGTCGGATTTTAACTCGTCTTCCTTGACGCCTTCACTGACCGTCCGCACGATATAGCCGAAGCCGGGGCGCCTGACCCGGCGCATGATCTCCTTCAGTCTAGCCCGTTCTTCATCCCGCGGAATCCGCCGAGACACACCGATATGGTCGACGTTGGGCATAAAGACCAGGTATCGCCCAGGAAGTGAGACATAGGTCGTCACTCTCGACCCCTTGGTGCCGATCGGCCCCTTCGAAATCTGGACCATCAGCTCCTGCCCCTCACTCAGCAGCTGTTCGATCGGTTTCGCGCTTTGGCGCTTCGGCCGGAGCATCTCCGAATCCTTTTCGTCTTCCTCAGCCTCAACCAACATATCGCCTGGCTCTGCATCCACCAACAGATCGGAAACGTGCATAAACGCCGCTTTTTCCAAGCCGATGTCCACAAACGCGGCCTGCATGCCCGGCAACACCTTGGCAACCTTTCCCTTATAGATATTTCCGACAAAATCTTTATGCTTCGTGCGGTCTCCGAACAAATCGGTGACGACTCCGCCGTCAAGCACGGCCACACGGGTTTCCTCCCGCGCGACGGTTATCGCAATCTCACTTCCCATATTGACTCCTTTGATCTACAGGCCACGCGAGCCGGTTGAGAGCGATGGACGCGGGCCCAAGCCCAGGTCCGTCACTCACTCCGCACTCCGGCTCCACCGGCTTTCCTATGATCTTCTCCGAACGACGGATCCCGAGCGTTCTGCCTGTTCGGTCATCGCTCAATAAAACAGGCTTAACCGCTTCCGCTTGACGTTCAACAACAAGCCCAATGCCGCCATGGTCATAATCGTGGCGCTTCCGCCATAGCTCACCAGCGGCAAGGGAATGCCGACGATCGGAAACATCCCCGCCGTCATGCCGATATTGACCACGATGCAGAAACACAACATCGCCACGATCCCTACGGCAAGCAGCGCTCCAAGCTGATCCTTCGCTTTGGACGCGATTTCCAGCGACAACCACATCAACGTCACAAACAACGTCAACAGGACCAACACGCCGAGAAATCCCCATTCTTCCGCAAAAACGGCGAACACAAAATCGGTATGGCCCTCAGGCAAAAACTTCAGCTGGCTCTGCGTGCCGCCGTAGAGCCCTTTCCCCAGCAGTTCTCCCGACCCAATCGCAATTTTCGATTGCAACGCATGGTAGCCCTTTCCTCCCGGGTCGTAATCGGGGTCGACGAACGCCATAATGCGCTGTCGCTGGTAATCATGCAAGGACCCCCACACGCCCTCCCAGGCAAACGGAAACAGCATGATCGAGAAGAGCAGGATAAATCCCAAGGCTTGCGAACGAACGCCCACCATGAGGAGCATAGCGGCATACACCGCGACAAAGCTGAGCCCACTCCCCAAATCGGGTTGCTTCAAGATAAGGAGGAGGCCGGGCAGCACCAAGAGTCCGGGAACGATGACACGCTGCAGCCACCCCACACGAGGGGCTTTTGAGTAGTAGTGGGCCAACACCAAGACGAGGATGAGCTTGGCGAATTCAGACGGCTGGAAACTGAATGGACCCAACGCGATCCACCGCTGAGCCCCTTTGCTCGTTCGCCCGTCGAATAACACAAAGAGCAGCATCAGCAAGATAAAGACGTAGGCCGGATAGGCAAACCGCGCGAGATGATGGTAGTCCGATGCCCACATGACGAGGAAAGCCGCCGCACCGAGACCGATCCATATCAACTGCTTGAGATAATACGGCGCTGTCCCACCCTGCTGCCCACGCGTGACGCTATAAATGGACAACACCCCGATCCCCAGGATGGCAAGGATCAAGGCGACATAGCGGATATCGAAACTATCGAGGCCTCGATGCTCGGTCAATCGATCGATCATGAGTCTTTCGATGAACGCCCAGGCCCATTCACACTGGTGAGATCCGAGGTGACGGCAGGCGCCTGAGGGGTCAGTTTCAGATACGTTTCAATGACTTCTTTCGCAAGAGGAGCCGCGGTGGCCCCACCATGCCCCATATGCTCAGCGAGCACGGCGACGGCGATCTTCGGCGATTCCACGGGCGCAAAAGCGACGAACCACGCATGGTCTCGGAACTTTTTGGGAATGTTTTCTTCCGGTCCGGTCCTGAGCGCCGCCACTTGAGCCGTGCCTGTTTTTCCACCGATCGTCACTATGGAAGATTTCGCCTTTGTTGCAGTTCCTTTTGTGACAACGTCGGCGAGCGCGTCCTTGATGATGCGGAATGTTTCCGGCTTTGCATTGATTTTTCCGCGCGGAACGGCCGGTAACTCCTGAAGGTTTCCCGACGTTCGATCCATGACCGCCAGCACCAGACGAGGGCGGTAGTTGATTCCATCGTTGGCGACCGTACCGACGAGACTCGCCATTTGTAACGGCGTCACAGTCACATACCCCTGTCCGATGGCGGCCGAAATGGTCTCACCGGGCAACCACTGCTCGTTCTTGGCTTTTTGCTTCCATGCGGTTGATGGCATGATACCGGTTCGTTCCGACGGTAATTCTACTCCGGTGGCTTTCCCAAGCCCGAAGTCCTTCCCGAACTCGGCAATCACATCGATCCCCATCCGCTGACCGATCGTATAAAAGTACACGTCACAGGAATGGACCAATGCATTGTGTAGATTGACGTACCCATGCCCGCCGGCTTTCCAGTCATGATACAGCCGCTTGCCGAACTGGTACCCCCCATTACAGTACACGGTGCTGGAAGGCGACATGGTTTTTGTCTCCAACGCGGCGACAGCCATTGGGATCTTAAAGGTTGACCCGGGAGGATACTGCCCCTGTGAGGCACGATTGTTCAACGGACGCCCCTCGTCTTGCACGATTTCCACCCATTGCTTCGCGGTCAGTTCTCGCGACAGCACGTTCGGGTCGAACCCGGGACGACTGGCCATAGCCAGAATATCGCCGCTGTTCGGATCCAGCGCAACGATGGCGCCCTGTTCTTGCCCCAGCAGATCTTCGGCGACCTTTTGGAGCCGCACATCGATGGTGAGATAGAGGTCGTTTCCCGCTTGCGGCCTCTCGACAACCGAGGCTTTCTTCTCGTGGCCGAGCGCATCGACTTCCACGCTCTTCTGACCGGCCATTCCTCGCACGTGCCGATCATAGGACTTTTCCACACCATATTGCCCCACGATGCTGCCTTGATGGAGATCGATAAATTCGGGCTTCTCCAACTGATCCGCTGAAATTTCTCCTACATAGCCGAGGAGATGGGCCGCCGTCGCACCGCCTGGATAGTTGCGCTGCGACTCGACCTGAATCATGACCCCGGGCATGTCGAGACGATGGGATTCGACCAGCGTGGCATCGCGCAGCGTCATGTGGTCTTTGATTTTGCGCGGAAGCAACTTGCTGCCTTTGGCCGTCATTTTTTTCCGCACGATGGTCGGGTCGAGACCGAGCAATGCAGTCAGCTGCTGAATCAAGACTTCGCGATCCTTCACGTCTTCAAGCGTGACGTAGAGGCTGAAGCTCGGGACGTTATTCGCCAGAAGGACACCGTGCCGGTCATAGATCAGACCACGTGCCGGTTCGAGCAACACCAATCTGGTACGATTGTTTTCCGACAAATCTCGATAATACGGCCCTTCGCGGATTTGAAGATGCCAGAGCCGCAGGCCGAGCAACACCACCACCAGCAACAGTCCCACACGGAGAATGAAGAGCCGTCGATGAAGGTCGCCGAATTCTGATTCCGAAGAATGCCCCGTCACCATGCTGAACGCCTACATTCGAGACTCTGACATCAACTGCTCGATATTCCAACGACTCCACATGATCCAGTAGATCAGTCCTCCGATCATCGCATCAAGACAGGCTTGCGGCAGCACCACGGTCCGGACAGCCCACCACCAATCCTGTTGCACACTGAGCTGTAGAGCGAACGGAGCAACCAGCCCAGCCAAACAGGAGACCACCAGCAGTCCCGCCACCAGGACGACAGGGCTCAGGTAGACCACCTGTCGGCCCGCGAGGCCTGCTACGAACCCCACGGTTCCCTTCAAGACCACGCCGGAAATCAGATCTTGCGCCGAGAACAGGCTCATCGCCCATCCGAGCGCCAGCCCCATCAACAAGCCATCAAGCTCTCCTGCTATGAGACCGATCAAGCACACTGCCACAAAACCGAGATCCGGCCTGACGCCCCAGAAGCTGATGTGAGGCAGGAGAACGGACTGAATCGGCACCAGACCAACGATCACGGTCGAATAGATGAGGGCTTTCATGGCTTGGGCTTCGAAACGCCAACACGCTCCCCTTCGGTCGGAATAGAGGGAGACCGAATGACCAGCACTTCCTCGACCCGATTCGGATCGACCTCCGGAGAAAGTTCCGCCGATTGGAACAGCGCCTCCTCCTCCTTATCGATTCGTATGATCGTGCCGATCGGTATACCTCGGGGAAACCCCTCCACCAATCCTGACGTGACGACGTGGTCACCCGGCCGCGCGTTGGATAGCAACGGGATGTACTTGAGCCGAGCCTGTCCCTGCGTCGTCCCTTCGACTATTCCCTCATCTCTGGTGCGCTGGATTAATCCGGCAATCGCATTACTGGGATCCGTCACGAGTAGGACGACGGCGGTTGAGGCCGTGGTCTTGACGACGCGACCGACCACACCTGCCGGAGTGATCACTCCTTGGTCCGATTGAAGCCCGTCGGACGCCCCCTTGTTCAGAATAATCGTCTTGTACCAATTGCCGGTATCGCGCCCGATCACTTGGGCGGCCACGGATGTGGGAAGGACCTGCTTCTTAAACTCCAGCAGTGCCGAGAGCCGCTCCGTCGCCACCGAAGCTTCTCGCAGCTGCCCGTTTTGTTCCTTGAGAAGGTCCAGCTCTCTCCTCAACTGTTGATTTTCTTCTTCAACCCCTTGGAGGGCCACATATCGTCCCCAGACACCGGCAATTCGATCCTGGATTCCGGCCACGGCCTGGAGAGGCCAACCGATAATCCATCCTAAGGGACCGCCCACCTCCTGAAATACACTTTGGAGTTGGCCAGGTAGAAGCAGGAAGCCGACTACGAGAATGACGACAAGGAAGAGGGCACCACGCCTCGCGCTGTACGGTACGCGAAAATTGACCATCCGCATGAGGGATGGAACCTTACCGGAGGTTGTTCGCTTGAGACATGACCGATACCTTTCGGAGGAGATCCAGCTCGTCCAGAATCTTGCCGACTCCCAACACCACGGAGGTCAGCGGATCGTCCACCGTAATGATCGGCAGATTCGTTTCTTCCCGGAATCGCGTGTCCATGCCTTTCAGGAGGGACCCTCCCCCCGTCAACACGATCCCGCGGTCGATAATATCCCCTGCCAGCTCGGGCGGGGTGTTTTCCAATGCAATCTTGATCGCGTTCACGATCGTTCCAATGGGTTCTTGCAACGCTTCACGAACCTCGGCGTCATCGATGACCAACGTGCGCGGAATGCCGGAAATCAAATCCCGTCCCTTGATCATCATGGTTTTCCGCTCCTCGAACGGGTAAGCAGACCCGATTTCAAACTTGATCCGTTCCGCCATATGCTCGCCGATCAATAAATTATACTTTTTCTTGATGTAATTCATGATCGCTTCGTCCATACGATCACCGGCGACCTTGACCGACTCGCTGTACACGATGCCGCCCAGCGAAATGACGGCGATATCTGTCGTGCCGCCTCCCACATCGACGACCATGTTGCCCGACGGCTCAGTGATCGGCAACCCGGACCCTATGGCCGCGGCGACGGGCTCTTCGATCAGATACACTTCTCGCGCCCCGGCCAATTCGGCTGAATCGCGTACGGCGCGTTGCTCTACCTGCGTGATGCGGGAGGGCACGCCGATGATGATGCGAGGCCGCACAAACGCGCTGCGATTGTGGGCCTTCCGGATGAAATGTTTCAGCATTTGCTCAGCCATCTCGAAGTCGGCGATCACACCTTCCTTCATCGGCCGAATCGCGACGATATTCCCCGGGGTGCGACCGAGCATTTTCTTCGCATCGGCTCCGACGGCCAGCACTTTTTCGCTCTTCTTTTCAACGGCCACGACGGAGGGCTCGTTCAGCACGATCCCCTTCCCGTGAACATACACGAGCGTGGTTGCGGTACCTAAGTCAATCGCCAGGTCATCGGAGAACCAACCGAATACATCTCCTGGGAACCCCACGGCGTCTCTCCCTTCATATTGGCCTGGCGATCCAGCGCCCGGCTTGTGTGCTTCGTGTACGACTTACCTAATCTGGGACCGCAAGTTGACCGGCGTCCAACACCTGAGTCCTTGCTACTTCATCGCCAAGCCGACGACCCTGCTCGTTCCCAATGATCAAGAAACTCTCAAACGCTAAAATGGCAAGAGATACGAGCCATCCAATGTATGGGACCGCATACGCAATCTGTGCGCCACCCAGCGGAAGATTCCGGATGATCGACTCTCGGAAGCCAGCCGTATCCCGGCCATCCAATTGCATGGTTTGCAGACCGACCAACCGTTTGCCGATACTTTTTCCGCCCGCAAACCCATCGGCAATCAAGATGTAGGCCAAGCCGAAAAGAAAGCCGACCGGAGGAGCGACTTCGTCGGCAGCGACGACAATGAACAGATCAATTAACTTCGCGATGAACCGATTCAGGACATGGGCCTTCGGATAGACTCTCGCTTCCAGCGCCGTCGAGGTTGGCCCCCCTGTCAAGGAATCTCCTTCTAATTGGTGGCAAAGTATAACAAAACGCATCAACTTGCACAAACAAAGACCGATCTTTTTTCCTGGTTTCCTTTTTGGAACCTTGCCGAACCGTCTCTTAGTCTCCCGGAGGCAGACGCGAAGGAGGCAGGTCTCCAGAAACTAGGGCTTGTAGACGCTCCGCGCAAAGCTGAACCTGCCCGCTCTTGCCTTCCGTCCGGTCCACAAGTACACTGCCTCTTCATAGAAGAAGAGGATTGACATGATCAAGACAATGCGCGACGCGTCTCACAACTACCCTTGGTTGCTCAAATCCATCATGGGGATCTTAGCTGTAGCCTTCGTGATAACGATGGGCTGGTGGGGCTTCGGGGAACAAGCCGGCGGACCCGTGGCCAAGGTCGGTGATCAATCGGTGTCACTCGATGAATTCAAACGCACCTATGAAAACATGCGCCGTATCTACAAAGAAAACGTCAAGACCGATTTCAAAGAGGAAGAGTTCAAGGAATTCGTCGTCGGGCAACTCGTCGATAGTCGGATTTGGATCATCGCGGCTGAAGAAATGGGCGTGCGGGTTTCCGATGCCGATTTGCGCGAATTGATCATGCAAACACCGGTCTTTCAGAAAAACGGCGCCTTCGACCCAGAACTCTACAAACGCATTCTAGCAGCAAATCATCTCACCCCAGCCGCGTTTGAGTCGATCCAGCACCAGGAAGTACTGGCCAATAAGGCTCGGATGATCGTACGAGACTCCGTTGGCCTAACCCCGGCTGAGATTGCCGAAGGACAGTCTCTCATGACCAGGCCACAAGATTCAGACCCTGCTAAGGCAGCCGAAGCCAAACAGCGGGTGCTGGATGATATGCTGTTTCAAAAGCAGCAACGCGCCCTGGTGTCATTCCAACAATCCATGAAGGCCAAGCTACCGATCACCGTCCGCAGAGAATTGCTGTGAGATAAGCTCCAGTGGGGCCTCTTCATTGCGGACACGCGGCTGGAGCACCTCCAGATTCTGGACGAAATTGACATCCTGCCGAAGCTTCGATAGGCTCAACTTTGTCCTCAAGTCTGGAGGGAATAACTAATGACCACGGCAACTCGCCATCCCTTCATTGTCTGCACCGACGAAATTCTTCAGGGGGCTCCCATCATCGCGGGTACTCGCACACCAGTACGAGCTATCGCCGAATTGTGGAAATTTGGCCTGGCCCCGGAAGAAATTGTAATCCGATTGCCCCATACCACACTGGCTCAGGTCTTCGATGCCCTCAGCTACTACCAAGAGCATCGGGGCACGATTGATGCCGACATCGAACGCAATCGCGTGACCGACGAACAGGTACATCCCCGGCTGCGGTAACCCCAGCATCCCCATTGTTTCTGCGTCTCTACCTGGACGAAGACGTCTCGATCCTCGTGGCCGATTTGGTCCGTGCGCACGGCTTTGACGTTCTGACAACCCGGAAAGCACAGAACCTGGGTCGATCGGATCAGGCACAGCTGATCTTTGCCGCAGGCGAAGACCGGACACTGCTGACACACAATCGGGTCGATTTTGAACGGAGTGCACATCGAGGCACTTCATCAGCACAAGTTGTATGTGGGCATTTTAGTGGCTAATCGGCGGGCGTCGGACTTCGAACTTGCCAGACGCCTCCTGAGAGTACTAGACCGTTTCACAGCTGAGGAACTCTGTAATCAACTACTCTACCTGTGATTCTGCAATGGACTGCTCCATCCATGTCCCTCGAAGATGCATGAACGGGACATTGCACTTCGTTGATTATCCTGTCTGTCCTTTTTTCTTTTACCCAAGCATTCCGGCTTCGATGCGCTCGCCCAATGTGAAGCGACGCGAACGTGGGAACTTATCGATCTGCGGGATCAGCCACAGCAGCAGCTCGTGGCACGATTGTACAGCCTGTGGGATGGTGGGAGCGGTCACACGCCACCTCCTCGCTGAAAGGGTTGCTCAGCAGAACACTCCTCGGACGGGAATAGAAGCACAAGACACGTGAAGACGCAAAGGGTAAAAAAGCAAAGGGCAAAGGGTTAGGGCCCTAAGTCCTGGACGAGACGAAACCCAAGGGTGCCTTGGAAGTTGAGCCGGAGGGCTTGGTCACCCATGCTTGCGCGGCTGGGCGCACGCAGCAACCCCGTATTGTTGTACCAGGAACCGCCACAGACCACGCTCCCTTGACACCACTCCCATACATTGCCTGCCATATCCAGCACCCCTTGCTGTGTGGCCCCGTGTGGATACATCCCGACAGCGGTCGTGCGCTTCAGTCGGCTTTCACTACCGTTACACCGGCTTGCATCCCAGCCGCCTTCCCATGGATACTCTCGTTTTGGATCTCCGCCTGTTGCCGCCTGCTGCCACTCCCAATCGGTAGGGAGGCGTATCTTCGAACTGGTCCTACTACTGAGCCACCGGCAAAAGGCAACCGCTTCGTACCGGGAGACATTCTCCCGAGGCGCATTGGCACCGAGCCATCTCGGATCAACTTTAAGGACCCGGTCGATCTTGTCGACATCGTACCACCACTCCTTGTTTCCAAAACCGTCCTCTGCGTTGAGAAACGATTCGAACTGCAGGTTGGTCACGGGGTACTTGGCGATGCGGAAGGGCTTGACCTTGAACACATTGTCAGCATTGCCCGTTTGCCGTCCAGAGCGACGCCGTAGAAGCAGCTCAAAGAAGCCTTTGATCTTGGACCCCACATGATCGATACGCTCCAAGTTCCCCTGTACTTCGGGGATATCGATCCACAGAATGTCGGGAAGGCCATCCTGGTTCAGCCCAACACCAGGCCGAGTGTCGCCGACCGTTGCGAGGAACTGGCCAATTGTGAACCGGTCTTGATGCGAAAGCGACGTATTCTCAAGGCATTCACAGAGCTTGTCTTGCGGTGACATAAACCGCCGCACAAGTTCCTTGATGGACTTCTCTCCTCTTCTTGCAACGATCTCCTGTAGCTGCTTGAGCCGGTCCGCATGCCAGAGATACTTGAGATCGTATCCCTGTCCCTCCCATTCACCCGCGTCAATCTCAGCCCGCCGCAGAACGAATAACTCTTCGAGATCATCCCCAATCCACTTGGCCAACTTTGGCCAGGCCCGAAAGAGGGCTTCGTGCGCAACCTCAAGCGTTCGTCCCTTCCCATCCCCACCCGAGATCAGTAGGCGTGCTGAGACAAACCGCTCCAACACGTCATGGGCAGAAGCAGGCAGGTCTTTCCACGGGACTGGTTGCTTCGCATACTGGTCTTTGTCATTTATTCGAACCATGGACAGGAACGTGTTGCGCAGATCCGAGAGGTTCTCCTCTGACAGTGGCTTGGCGCTCAGGACTGCTTCCGCTGCTCGTGCGATACACCCGTCGAGTCTTCCAAGCTTGTCTCGATATTCCTCCAGCGTCAGTAGCTTGTCTTCGCCAAAGCCCTCATAGAGTTCACGGAGGGTAAAGGCAAGCAACGGCAAGGCATCCGCTGTTTTGGTATCGCTGATCATGGCTGGGACAAGGCCCGTCCCCAGCTCAAGGCCGGCGATGCGTGCCGGACCTTCGATCACCGACGTAAACTCGTCCACCTCCATCTGCGGTACGGTAAACGGTTCGACTCTCAGCCCTCGCATCGCGGGATGGTCCTGAAAGGAACCAAGAAAATCGGAGCGCAACGTTGCCAGCACCAGGAGATGGCTATCCTCGCAATCCAGCACGCTGCGTAGAAATGCCAGAAACCGCTCTCCATCTTCGTTGGCGCCTATGGTCAGCAACTCCTCGCATTGATCGATCATCAGGAGCACGGTTGCCTCTCGAGACCCGGAGGTCTCGCGCAAGGTTTTGATCAAGGCCAGGAATGCATCGACAGATTTCTTGGTCTCGTGCTCCTGCCATGTAATTTGATCTCGTACATGCGCGACTTCCGTTGGTGTGGTTGTCGCCTCTTGTGTAGTTCGACTGAACCGTTCAGTGAGGACCCTGGCCAACTCATCAAACGGGGTCTTGAGCGGCCGGAATGGCTCAACCACGATCCAGCGCAAGTCCCGCTTGAGTCGTGGAAGCAGACCTGCGCGCATCAAGGAGGACTTGCCACTGCCCGAGGCACCGAGCATGAGCGTGAGCCGAGGTCCACCGAACTGTCGGAGGCGATTGAGCAAGGCCAGTCCTTCGCGGATCTCCTTATCACGCCCGAAAAAGATAGCGGCGTCTTGTTCTTGAAAAGCCGGCAAGCCTGGATAGGGTGGTCTTCGGCTATCCCAGTCGAACAAGTCTTTCGGATCCAGGCCGGCAGCGAGGAGTCCCTTCTCCAAGCGCTGGTACGCCTCATCCCATCTGGTCGTGGCATCAATAATCTGTTTACCTGTGAGAATTGGATCGACCTTGGCGTCGTCGATTTTGATTGGAAACACTTCCTTGCCCAGCGCCTTGGCATGGGCCATCTCGGCAAAGCACCAGCGAGAAGCCATCGATGCATGACTCCAAAGGACGATGACAGCTCGGCACTCGCGTAACTTAGCGTACAACTCTTTCTCCCAATCTCGTCCTGCAGGAATCCCATCCGCAGGGTCGAAATCGAGGAAGATCGATCGATGGCCCCACTGTTCTAAGCGGGCCTTCAATTGCTGGGCGATCCCGTTATCTTTGCTACTGTGACTGAGAAAGATGCTGCTCATGAAATTATGCCAACCAAAATAACGTATCCCACACCACCAGCATGAATAAGGGGAATACGTACGCGACGCATTCTACGCTTCCGCCAGACAAAGGCAAGGACCCCGAACAGCGCTGTTGCAGCATGACTCTTCTTGTCCGACTCTGTTCGCCCTGACCCTGTGGAAAGGCACGTACCTGCAGCTGGTTCTACTCCCGGGGTTTGACCTGCTCACCACAGGATGAGCCAAGCTTGTCCTGAGTCTGATGAATGGCTGACTACGAACGAACTTGGGGATACTATGCTAGAGAATCAGCATCGCGTCGCCGTAGCTGTAGAAGCGGTATCGCTCCCTGACCGCTTCTTCGTAGGCCCTTCGAATTGGCTCGATTCCGGCGAAGGCCGACACCAGCATGAGCAGCGTGGTCCGCGGCAGGTGGAAATTCGTCATGAGGACATCGACAACCTTGAACGGGAACCCTGGAGTAATGAAGAGCCAGCTCTCGCCACCCATCGGGACCATTTCCCCCTTTTCTTTCATCACGGTTTCAAGCGTGCGGACGACCGTCGTGCCGACAGCCACCACCCGACCACCAGCTCGTTTGGTCTCTCGGATGGCTTTCGCAGTCTCTTCGCTGATTGTGAAACTTTCCGCTCCCATTTGATGATCTTCAATCCGCTCGGTCGTCACCGGCTTGAACGTGCCAGGACCGACATGGAGCGTCACCGTGGCAACGTTGATTGCGGCTTCGCGCAGTCGTCGAAACAGCTCTTCCGTAAAGTGAAGCCCCGCCGTCGGAGCCGCAATCGCCCCCTCGTGTTTGGCAAAGAGCGTCTGATACCACTGGCGATCCTCTTGAATCGGTGTGCGCTTAATGTACGGTGGAAGGGGCATCACCCCTCGTGCTTCGAATAATTGTGTGGCCGGCGCAGGACTATCCACTACCACCTCAGTCCCCGTGGAATCGCGCTTCGCGATCGTGGCGCGAGATTGCTGATCAAACTCGATGATCTGGCCGACACGAAATGTGCCTTTGACCATAACCTCCCACCGCCTCTCACCAAGATCTTTCACGAACAACACTTCGACCAGCGTCCCAGTCGGTTTCTTGATTCCAGGCACTCGTGCAGCCATCACCTTTGTGTCGTTGACTACGAGAAGGTCTCCCGGCTCCAACAATTCCGGAAGATCGGCGACATGACGATGGGTCAATTGTTCCGTCGTTCGATCCACGACCAGCAGCCGCGCACGATCCCGAGGGCTGACGGGTTGTGACGCAATCAGTGAATGATCGAAGGGGAAATCGAACTCGGAGAGTTGCATCAGGAAGGAGGAGGCGACGGTACCGGAGGTGCTTGCGTCAATGACGCATCCTGAAGCTCCGTCCCAGGATAGTAATAGCGAAGAATGCTCGAAAAGGAGTAGCCCAAGTCGGCCAGCTCCTTTGCACCCCACTGGCAAAGCCCAACCGCATGACCGGCTCCGTAGCCGGAGAAGACGACCTCCTCCCCGACCGACTCAATGGTAAATTGCGTACTGGGTACTACCGTATACCCCACCGCTTTACGCAGATCTTCGCCCCGTATGGTCAACTCCCCGCTCGAGTGCACGATCTGTAGAGTTGCAACTCGTCCGGCGCGGCTATAGGAAAGCGGTGTGATGGCCGAGATTGTTCCTACGGCATATCCCTGCCGGCGCAAATTCTTCTCCAAGGTGTCGAGCTTCAAGGAGGCCTTCCACTGATAGTACGGAGACTCGATGTCGAACGGGCATTCCACGCCCTTCAAATAAGGGAGATCCTTCGACCACACAGTCATGGCATCCTCCGTGATTCCCGCAGCAGTCGAAGAGAACGCAGCATAGATCGGAGCACCTTGGTAGGTCACTACCAATCCTCTCGTAGACTCCACTGCCTCCACCACCCGTGCGTCGATGCCTTGGCGGCCGCGATATACCTGATCTTGAATCCCCGCGACCACATCATAGTCCCGAGTGGAGCTGAGCATGCGCTGATACAACGCATAGGTTCGAGTTGCGACTGCCTGAACCTTCAGCATCTCAAGGTGCCAGGCCGGGTTCACCTCTGCCGGTACGACACCTTTGACATACTCTTCCAAATCGACATGATTGACGAGGAGCAATCCCTTTCCTCGCCGAACGAGCTGAATCAATCCGCTGACTTGGAGGGCACCTTTCTCATCACCTGTATGAAGCGCAGTCCTGTTACCATTCTGGTTCAGCCGGAGTTTAAGGTCGTGAATTCCTGCCCGTACCGTCAGTTGATCAGTCACCACCGGTTTGCCGTTGAGGATCAACGCATGACCACGCACCTTGATTCGCAGAACAGGCCGATAGGACCAGGCCTGATCCTGTTCGTCGGTCACCCAAATAGTCTGATCCGTCTGTACTTCCAGCTGCTGAACATCCGGAGCTAACAGCACGCGAATCGATTGCGCCGCCTCTGCCTCCGCCATCATAATCAAGCCGAGGCAGATCCCCAATCCTGCTGCACGAGCCCGGAGCCGCACTGCTGTCATCGGCGGAAGAGCCATCCTACAAGATAGAATAGCAGACTCAGAAGAACGCTGAGGACAATACTGGTCGTGATGGGGAAGTAGAAGCTGAAGTTGTCACGTTTGACGGAGATATCGCCCGGAAGCCTGCCGAGCCAGCTGAAGGTGCTGCTGAGACCGGGAATCCGGTCCACGACGACCAGTAGGATCCCGAGGGCAACAATGCCGAGCCCTATTCCGATCAGGATCTTGCCCAACGTTGTCCATTCCGGTATCAACTTTCATCCCATGAGCGGAGTACCCAACCGGTCCCGTGATACAACACATGGCGCTAGTCATTCACCAGACATTCTGCGATCTGAATGGCGTTCAGCGCCGCTCCCTTGCGAAGATTGTCGGAGACGACCCAAAGGTTGAGGCCGTTTGCGATCGATTCATCCTCCCGCACACGACCGATATAGACCTCATCTTTTCCGGTCGCATCGAGCGGCATCGGGTACAGCTTCTTCACTGGATCGTCATAGACAATCACGCCGGGCATGGCCGCCAGCGCAGCACGCGCCTCGTTAGCCTTCAATGGACGTTCTAATTCAACATTAATCGCCTCTGAATGACAGCGTAGCACAGGCACACGCACCGTCGTGGCCGTCACCCTGAGCCTCGGCGCACCGAGTATTTTTCGCGTCTCTTTTGCGATCTTGACTTCCTCCGAACAGTCCCCCCCCTCGTTGAACGAGCCGATGTGCGGCAACAGATTAAAGGCAATCTGATAGGGATAGACCTTGGCGGTGACGTCGCGAAACGCGAGCAAATCCTTCGTTTGATCCATCAACTCATCCATGGCCGCAGCGCCAGTCCCCGAAACCGATTGAAAGGTCGTGACCACCACACGCTTCACTCCCACCGCATCATGAAGAGGCTTGAGCGCCATGACCAAGGGCGTGGTCGTACAGTTGGGAATGGAGACGATTCCACGAGGCATGGTGCGCAAGGCCGCGGCATTGACCTCCGGAACCACCAAGGGAACCTGCTCATCCATGCGGAACACCGCACTATCGTCGATCACCGCGATGCCGGCGGCACCCAGACGTTGACCGTAGTCTCTGCTGATGGCATCCGTGGCCGAAATGAACGCCAGATCCACGCTCTCGAATGATGACGAATCTGTTAACTCCTCAACTTTCCATTCCTTGCCCTGACACGTCATCACCTCACCGGCCGTTCGTTTGGACGCAAAGAGCCTGAGGCCCATCAGCGGAAATTTACGCTCCTCCAAAATCTCAAGGGTTTCCTTGCCCACCGCACCGGTCGCTCCAAGGACCGCCACCATATACCCTGGTTTCTTCTTGATCATGAACGGCCTACTCCAACGCCAACGTGCGAATGCGATGATTAAAGGTGTCGGCCACCAGCAGCGTTCCGTCGCGATCAGCAACGATACCGAATGGGTAACACAAGCTTGCTTCTTTTGCGAGGCCGCCGTCGCCGGAATGGGATGGAACTCCTTGCCCCGCCACACAGAACGCCATCCCGGATGTCCGATCCCATTGTCGGATGAGGTGATTGTCTGAATCGGTCAGGAAAAGGCGTCCCTCCTGGTCCAATGCGATTCCTGTCGGCCGCGAAAGGCTGGGCGAGGCATCCGACGGGGACTCATACCGATAGACTCCACCGTCGCCGGCCGCTGTGGTCATCAATCCTGACGAAAGATCGACAGATCGAACTCGGCCGTTGAAGGTATCAGCGATATAGAGGTGGTTGTCCGCGAGCGCCAATCCACTCGGACCGGCAAGGGCTGCGTCAGCAGCAGGTTTCCCATCTCCGTCGTACGTTGCCATCCCGGTTCCCGCAACCGTCCGAATCACACCTGTCTTGAGATCTACCATCCGCACACGATGATTGCTCTGATCAGCGATATAGAGTCGGCCCTCGTCGTCAACAGCCAGCGCTGCAGGTTCATTGAGCGCAGCCTGACGTGCAGGGCCGCCATCACCGGAGAATCGGGCGTGACCAGTTCCGGCCAGCGTTGTCATGATGCCGGTTTCTGAATCGACCATCCGCACGCGATGATTCATGGTATCGGCGATATATAAATTTCCCTCCCGGTCCACGGCGACTGCCGTAGGGAAGTTAAGCTCCGCGCGCGCCGCGGGCCCATCGTCTCCGCCATACCGCTTGGGAGATGTGGAGGCTCGAGTCGTCCAATACCTGACGGTTCCGCTCAAATCGGCTTGCTGAGTAAATGTCATCGGACCGGCTTCTCCGGCACCATCGCCCAAAGGATCTTCATCCATAGGCTGGGCGGGTGAGTCCCGCTCCACCGCCGAGCGTATGTGGTCATCCCCGAACTTGCCGGCTACCGTTGAGATGAGACCGGTCGCACGCTCGACTTTGCGAACGACATGATTTTCTGAATCGGCCACATAGACATTGCCATGGCAATCGACTGTCACGCCCTTCGGCTCGTTCAAACGAGCCTGTCTTGAAGGTCCGCCGTCTCCCGTATAACCAGACTGGCCGTTGCCGGCGAGCGTTCCGATCATCCAAGTCGAAAGAATGGCTGCCATAGTTTCGAGCCGATGCTACCAAACTGATGAAAAACTATTTTCCCACAGGATGTTCAAAAAGGCCGTCCAGCGAGGCCGCAGCGAGCGAAGAGGTGAGGCGTACGCTTCGGTACGTTGAGCCTCTGAGCGACGCGAGAACAAAGCTGGCGGACGTTTTCAACATCCTGCTCTAATTCAAGTTTCGGACAATCGCCTCACCCATTTCCACAGTGCCGACGATCTTCGCTCCTGGACTCTGAATATCTTTGGTCCGATATCCAAGGTCGAGCGTTTTCAGGATGGCCTGTTCGATAGCTTCCGCTTCCTTCTCGAGATGAAAGGCATACGAGAGCATCATCGCCACCGAAGCAATCGTCGCAATGGGATTGGCGATATTTTTCCCCGCAATGTCGGGAGCGCTCCCATGAATCGGCTCAAAGAGGCCGACCTTGGCCCCGATACTTGCCGACGGCAACATCCCGATCGAACCGGTCAGCATCGCCGCTTCATCGCTCAGAATGTCTCCGAACATGTTGTTGCAGAGCAAGACATCGAATTGTCGCGGATTCCGCACCAGCTGCATTGCAGCGTTATCCACGTAGATATGTCCCAGTTCGACGTCCGGATAGGAGGCATGCACATCGATAACCACCTTGCGCCAAAGCTCGG
This sequence comes from Nitrospira sp., assembly GCA_029194675.1. Taxonomy (NCBI): domain Bacteria; kingdom Pseudomonadati; phylum Nitrospirota; class Nitrospiria; order Nitrospirales; family Nitrospiraceae; genus Nitrospira; species Nitrospira sp. The sequence goes on from JARFXP010000005.1 coordinate 67,307, forward strand.
ACGATTCCAACACATTCGCCTTGTCGACCGAGGTAACCTTCTTCCGCCGTTTCCGAGCCGCCTCGAATGCAACCTTGGCGATCCGCCTGACTTCCTCCGTCGTATAGACTTCCGTATTGACCCCTCGCTCTTCGCCGTTCGGCAACTTTTCGATCCCCTTCGGTTTGCCGAAATAGATACCACCCGTGAGTTCGCGGATCACGAGGATGTCGATCCCCTCGACAACCTCGCGCTTCAATGTGGACGCATCAACCAGATTCGCATAGAGCTTGGCAGGCCTCAAGTTGGCATAGAGTCCTAAGGCTTCGCGGATTCCGAGCAGCGCGCGCTCCGGCCGCAGGCTGTACTCCAAGCTCTCCCATCGAGGCCCGCCGACGGCGCCGAGCAAGACGGCATTGCTTTGCTTGGCAAGCGCCAATGTGTCCTTCGGCAGCGGCACACCCACTTTATCGATCGCCTGCCCGCCGATATCGGCTGCGACAAACTCGAATGAGTGCCCGTACTTCTCGGCAATGACCTTCAAGACTTTCACGGCTTCGGGAACGATCTCGCGCCCGACTCCGTCACCGGCCAGCACTGCAATCTTGGCCTTCACTATCGCTCCTTTCGATGACTCAATCGGCTCATGGCCTATTCCAGTATGGTTTCGTCTTCCATCCGCCAGGCCGGATCAACGAGACACAAGAACTCGACATCGCTCTCCCCGGTATTTTCGACGAACTGTTGTCCTCCCGGCGGCACGTAGATGGTCGTGCCGGCTTCGACCAGCGTGACCTGGTTGTCGATCGTGAAGCGGCCCCGCCCTGAAATGAAGTAATAGACTTCCGATGAGGCCAAGACGTGGCGCTTCGATCGTTGACCGGACGGTAATGTCCCGTGGGCAAGACTATAGTTCAATTTGAGCTGATGCTTGGCAGGATGAAAAATCTCCCGCAAGCGAGTATCATCTCCCGCCAGAAACTCGGGGCGATCCGCCGGCGTCACCTTAAACAAGGACAAGCTCCCTCAATCTCTCAGACCTCACCAGGGAAAGCGAAACTGTACCGTGGAGATCCGCGTCAAATCAAGTTCACCTTCTGCTCGCCTTGCGCCTGTTTCGTCGCCAGATAAGCCAACTTATTCAGGGCACTGATGTATGCCCGAGCAGACGCCGTGATGATATCAGTATCGGCACCGTGGCCTGTGACCGTCCGACCATCCTCCTGCACGCGCACCGATACTTCCCCTTGTGCATCGGTCCCACCGGTGATGGCTTTCACGACATACATCAGCAACTTGCTCTTCGTCTGCGTCATGGCGGCAATGGTGCGGTACACGGCATCCACCGGCCCATCGCCGGTCCCGGTTTGAGCGGTGGGTATGCCGTCGATTTCCAATTCGACTGTGGCTGTAGGGACCCGATCCGTTCCGCTCGATACTTGTAGCGCCTTTAAGACGATGCGTTCGGCCATCTTCGACAACTCTTCGGAGACAATGACTTCGAGATCTTCCTCGAAAATCTCCTTCTTTTGGTCTGCAAGTTTCTTGAACCGCTCGAAGGCGTGGTTGACCTCTGCCTCACCGAGCTTGTAACCCAACTCTTCCAGACGCTGTCGGAAGGCATGACGCCCTGATAACTTGCCCATCACCATCTGGCTTTCAACCAATCCGATCGATTCCGGGCGCATAATTTCATAGGTCGTCTTCTCTTTGAGCAAGCCATCCTGATGAATGCCCGACGTATGGGCAAAGGCGTTCGCCCCCACGATCGCCTTATTGGGTTGCACCACCATCCCTGTGATCTTGCTGACCAAACGACTGGCTTTCGCAATTTCCTCGGTTCGGATACGAGTATCCGCTCGGTAAAAATCCGTTCTGGTGCGGAGTCCCATCACGATCTCTTCCAGGGACGTATTGCCCGCGCGCTCTCCGATTCCGTTGAGCGTGCATTCCACCTGGCCAGCTCCATTCATGATTGCCGCCAAACTGTTTGCCACCGCGACACCGAGATCGTTGTGGCAGTGGACGGAAATCACGGCTTGTTCGGCATTGGGAACCTTGTCGCAAATCCCCCTGATCAGTGCGCCGAATTCCTGTGGAACGGCGTAGCCTACCGTATCAGGAATATTCACAGTGCCGGCTCCGGCAGCGATGACCGCCTCAATGACCTCGTAGAGGAACGAGGGATCCGATCGGCTCGCATCCATCGGAGAGAATTCGACATCGTCAACATAAGTCCGCGCCCGCTGGACCATCTCCACGGCACGCTGTTTAGCCTGTTCCCGCGTCATCCGAAACTGGTGCTTCAGGTGAATATCGGACGTAGAAAGAAACGTATGGATACGGACCTTCGGCGCACCTTTCAAAGCCTCCCATGCTCGATCGATATCTTCCGGTCGAGCCCGCGCCAGACTGCAGATCGTCGGACCTTCGACTTCCTGAGCGATACGTCGCACCGCTTCAAAATCTCCGGGTGAACTATAGGCAAATCCCGCTTCAATAATATCGACGCCGAGCCGCGCCAGTTGTTTGGCCACCATGACCTTTTCTTCCACATTCATACTGGCGCCGGGCGACTGCTCGCCATCTCTCAAGGTTGTGTCGAAAATTCTGATCATGCGTGTCATGGTTGACCTCCGATACAAGCTGCTCAAAAAGTCCTTCCGGCAAGGCCGCAAGGAGTGAGAACCCCGAGGCGTACGTTTTTGGTACGTTGAGGGGTTCGAACGACTGAGAACGAAGCGGGAAGGCTTTTTCAGCAGCTTGAAAATAGAAAAGCCTTCGTCCCATCAGAGACCCAGGGACGAAGGCTTCACGCACTCCGTGGTACCACCCTGATTCAGCCTGAAGACCGACCGGTCGTCAGACCCTTGATTCTGCCTCTTGCGGAGGCAAGGCGGAATCTCCTACTTCATGTTCGGAGATTCGGCTCGGAGGCGAGTTCGGCGGCGTCTAGGCTGGTTTGCACCACCCACCAGCTCTCTACAGAATGTTCACCACCCTGTTTCTGGACGGCTCGCGTACTACTCCTCGTCTTAGCCTTTCACAACCCTTTCAGTTCCTCCTGCTGTTGTTCGCCGTTATGAGTTGGATTCGATCGGTGGCGACTCCACTTTTCCGAGGCCTTTTTTCCCGGCTGCCGGAGCAACCAACCAAAAGACCTTTTCGACCGGCCCCATCGATGCGTAGCCAGCAAAGATGACAAATAACATAACCGCCGGCCAAGCCGCCACCATCATCAGCGTAAGAATACCCCATACCAGGTAAGTGATCTGCCGGTGGCCCTTGAATTTCAGTTCCTTAAAGCTGCGATACTTGATCGTGCTGACCATTAGAAACGAGAGCGCCAACGTCATGAGCAATACCACGATCGGCCTGACGTCCCCTCCCATCTTGAGGAGGTTATGATCAAAGACCACCAGTGACGCCACCACCCCGGCAGCGGCTGGAATAGCCAGACCGGTAAAGTACTTCCCGTCCGACTGCGTGACGGTAGAGTTGAATCGTGCCAACCGCACGGCTCCCATGGCCACATAGGCAAACATCACGGCCACGCCGAACGTACCCTGTCCGCTCAACGCCCAGGAGTAAATTAACAAACCTGGTGCGACACCGAACGACACGACATCAGACAGCGAGTCATACTCCAGCCCGAACTGGCTCGTACTGTTGGTCAGTCTGGCCGACTTCCCATCCAAGACATCAAAAATCATCGCAACAAGAATTGCAATGGCCGCTTCCAGGTAGTTGCCGTTGAACACGGACAGTATCGCAAATACACCGCAAAACAAATTGCCGGTGGTAAACAGGTTCGGAATCAGATGCATGGCGGCTTTCCGCCGTTTCCCATCTTTCCCAAAGGAATTCTTGAATCCCGCCGTTTTCATGGTAATTCTCCCAGGATGGTTTCTCCACCCTTCACCCGTTCACCAACGGCCACTCGGAGTTTAGTGCCCATCGGCAGAAAGGTATCCATGCGCGATCCGAAACGGATCAACCCATATCGTTCACCACGGATGGCTCGATCCCGTGGCGAGATCCAACACACAATACGCCGAGCGATCAATCCAGCCACTTGCACACAAAGAACCTTCATGCCTTCATGCGTCTTGATCATCACGGCGTTCTGTTCGTTCCTCAACGTAGCCTCTGGCTTGCTGGCGACCAAAAACAGACCTGGTTGATATTGCACATCTTCGATCACTCCATCACAGGGAGTCCTATTGATGTGCACATCGAAGACATTTAAAAAGATCGTTACCCGGAAGCTGCGTTCTTTCAGGTATCGCGGCTCGAACTCTTCCTCGACGGCGATCACTTTCCCATCTCCGGGAGCGACCACAAGATTCGGGCCCTGCGGTATGACTCTGGCCGGATTGCGAAAGAACCAGGCAGAGAACAGCGTTGCGATGCCACCGAGAAACGCGACGGCCGGCCAGCCCAGCAATGCAGTTGCGAGTGTCACGCCGGCGGGAACCGCGATGAACGGAATTCCTTCCTTGGCGAAGGGGACGCCGACCGCACGATCTGCCACAGTATTGCCTCACAGTATGAGAGTGGTCAAACGGGCTGTCTACTCCTACCCGCACCTCGACATGCCAATACGGGTCTCTCCGCAGCCAAGACCACCCTCTGTGAAAAGGCGGTTGCACTTCTCATCGTACATTGCACCTTTTGAACGATGCAAGAACGAAGCTGCCAGTCTGTCCTAGTTCTTAGTTTTATCGACGAGCTGATCCTTCTTCAGCCAGGGCATCATCCCCCGAAGCTTGGCTCCGACGGCTTCAATGGGGTGAGATTCGCCTTTGGCAAGGAGCGCGTTGTAGACCGGTCGATTGGCTTGATTCTCCAAGACCCATTCTTTGGCAAACCGTCCTGTCTGGATCTCTTCGAGAATCCTCTTCATCTCCTGCTTCGTCTGTTCGGTCACCACACGCGGACCTCTGGTCACATCACCGTATTTCGCCGTTGTGCTGATCGAGTAGCGCATGTTGGCGATCCCGCCCTGATAGATCAAGTCGACGATGAGCTTCACTTCGTGGAGGCATTCGAAGTAGGCCATCTCCGGCGAGTACCCGGCTTCGACCAGGGTCTCGTACCCGGCCTGGATCAGCGACGTCAGCCCTCCGCAGAGCACGGCTTGTTCGCCGAAGAGATCGGTCTCGGTTTCCTCGCGAAAATTCGTCTCGATGACACCCGCGCGTCCACCGCCGATCGCGCTCGCGTAGGCCAATCCGACCTGCTTTGTGGTGCCGCTGGGGTCCTGATGGATCGCCAAGAGGCAAGGCACCCCGCTGCCTTTCGCATACTCGGAACGAACAAGATGTCCCGGCCCTTTCGGGGCTACCATGAAGACATTGATGGAGGCCGACGGCACAATCTGTCCAAAGTGAATATTGAAACCATGACCGAACGCCAAATAGGATCCCGCCTTAAGATTGGGGGCCACTTCCTGTCGATAGATGGCGGCCTGCGCTTCATCGGGTGCCAGAATCATCACGACATCGGAAGTCTTCACGGCATCGCCGACGGGCATTACTTTTAGCCCGCTCTGCTCGGCCTTTTTCCACGAGGCGCCCTCACGCAACCCGATGACGACCGACACACCGCTTTCTTTGAGGTTCAACGCATGCGCATGGCCCTGACTCCCATAGCCGATCACGGCCACGGTCTTGTTTCGGATCTGTTGAATATCGGCATCCTTCTCGTAGTAAATTTTCATGACCAGCCCTTTCGCTCATTTTATTTTTATATAGCAAGTCTTCGAGTCCCAGCAGGATGCTACTCGCGCGCCACTTTCTTCGCTTGGACGGCAACGGAACGGACCGGTTCGCGCGCGACGGCAACCCGACCGGTGCGGACCAACTCTTTGATCCCAAGCGGCTGAAGCAAGTTGATGATCGCTTCAATCTTCTTGGGATCTCCCGAGACTTCGATGGTGTAGGTGCTCGGCGTCGAATCGACGACGTTCGCCCGAAAGATATCCACGATTCTGAGCGCCTCGGCTCGATCCGCATCCTTCGTATGCACCTTGATGATCGCCGTCTCTCGTGAAACAAACTCCGTTTCGTTCAAGTCCACGACCTTGATGACATCGATGAGTTTATTCAGCTGCTTCACGATCTGCTCGATGATCCGCTCATCACCCGATGTCACAATCGTCATCTGAGACATGGATGGATCAAGCGTCGGAGCGACCGACAGACTCTCGATATTGAATCCACGGCCGCTGAATAAGCCGGCGACCCGTGACAGCACCCCGAACTTATTCTCCACAGTCACTGAGATGATGTGTTCCATCTATTAATAGTGCTGAGTGTAATAGTGCTGAGTGCTGAGTCACTACACTCAGCACCCACTACTCAGGACTTCCTTTATGCCGTTAACACCGTATCTTTATCTTCCGGCGTCACCTTCGCCGTACCGGATTGTTTCTGCTTCAACTCAGGCGGATCCTCAAGGAGCATCTCATGGTTACAGCCACCGGCCGGGATCATCGGATAGCAATTCTCATAGGGATATGTCGGCACATCCACTATGACGGGTTTATCCGTCGCCAAGGCTTCTTTCAAGACGGCATCCAGGTCGCCGACCTTCTTGACTCGCAAGCCGACCGCTCCATACGCATCCGCCAATTTGACAAAATCCGGCGTGGTATCCAGATAGCTCGACGCGTAGCGGCCTTCGTAGAACAGGTCCTGCCATTGTCGCACCATGCCGTGAAATCCGTTGTTCAAGATGACGATCTTTACCGGCAGCTTGTTCACCACCGCCGTGGCCATTTCTTGCATGTTCATCTGGACGCTGCCGTCTCCCGCGATACACAGGACCAGTCGGTCACGAAAGGCAGCCTGCGCGCCCATCGCTGCGGGAAATCCAAACCCCATGGTGCCAAGTCCGCCTGATGTCAACCATCGATTCGGTTTCGTCAACTTGAAATACTGTGCGGCCCACATTTGGTGTTGTCCGACATCCGTCGAGACGATCGGATCCCGATCCTTGGTCAATTCATACAGTCGCTTGACCACCTGTTGCGGCTTGATCGGCCCGTCTTTCTCTTGGTGAAACGTCAGGGGGTGGGCCTGTTGCCATTCTCGGATCTGATCCCACCAGGGCTTCCGGAGGTCTTTCTGCTCGCCATTGACCGTCGCGCGCAAGATCTGATTCAACTCACGGAGCACCGCCCTGCAATCGCCGACGATTGGAATATCGACGTGGATGTTTTTCCGAATGGAGGTCGGATCAATATCGACATGGATCACTTTCGCATAGGGACAGAACTCCGACACCTTTCCCGTTACCCGGTCGTCAAACCGTGCCCCGATGGCGATCACCAGATCGGAATAATGCATGGCCATGTTGGCTTGATACGTCCCGTGCATCCCGAGCATCCCCAGGGACAGAGAATGCTCTCCCGGAAACGCGCCAAGGCCCATCAGCGTCATGTCCACCGGAATCTGTGTCGTCTCAGCCAGCTCAAGCAGTTCCTGTGAAGCTCCGGAGAAGATCACCCCACCACCGACATAGAGAATCGGCTTCTTGGCCTTCATGATCGCTTCGGCTGCCTGTTTGATCTGCCATTTATTCCCCTCGTAGGTCGGATTGTACCCGCGAATCGAGACGGAATTCGGATAGATAAACTCGGCTTTGGCCATCGATACGTCTTTCGGGATATCCACCAAGACCGGGCCTGGACGGCCGGTCGTCGCGATATAAAACGCCTCTTTGATCGTTGCCGCCAAGTCGTTCACGTCTTTGACGAGAAAATTGTACTTCGTGCAGGGTCGGCTCAACCCCACGTTGTCGGCTTCCTGAAAGGCATCGTTCCCGATCAAACTGGTCGGGACTTGGCCGCTGAAGCAGACCACCGGGACAGAATCCATATAAGCATCGGCCAATGCCGTAATGACGTTGGTCATGCCGGGACCGGAGGTGACCAGACACACACCGGCCTTCCCGGTCGCCTTCGCATATCCTTCCGCCATATGACCCGCGCCCTGTTCATGGCGCGTCAAGATCACTTCAATATCTTTCTGCTGGTGAAGCGTATCGAAAATCTTCAACACAACTCCGCCAGGAAGCGCGAAGACGGTCTTCACTCCTTCCCGCTTCAGGCATTCAATGAAGATTTCAGCACCGGTGAGTTTCATGGCAACTCCTTCCAACCGCAAGCAGAAGGTCTACTGTCGATGGTGAAAGCTTAAAACGGTACCCCTCACGAAGCACGCATCATCGTGCAGAAATGTTTTTAAAATCAAGGGGAAAGATTTGAGATCCTAGCATCCTTACCATGGACCGTCAATACAGGGCTGCGCGAACCCCTGAGACGGAGTACGTTGAAGTGTTTGAATACGAGGAAACGTCATCGAAAAAAGTGCGTGGATGGAAGACCTATAAGCCGGATTCTGTCCCGCAAAGAAGTGTCCCCTTTGCTTGGATGATCATTTCTCTGGGATTCGAGTTGCCTCGAACCTCAAGCGACCTACCCGAAGACCTCGACCGGGCCAGTCGGTGTGCGGAGATCCATAAAGAGCCCGCATATGTCTTCCTATTTGGCCTTGCACCGGGCGACGCTTACCGTGCCGGTGATGTCACCACCACCGCGGTGGGCTCTTACCCCACCGTTTCACCCTTGCCTGAGCCGCAGCGACCAGATGGGATCTCATCGCCTTGGCCATCGGCGGTTTGATTTCTGTGGTGCTGGTGTCGGATTGCTCCGCCTGGGAATTACCCAGCGCCCTGCCCCCGGAGTCCGGACTTTCCTCTCGATGGGAACCCACCGAGCGACCATCCAGTCTTCCACCCACGCTGGGTCAGTATAAAAAATGATGCAGGTCGGTAACAAGCAGACGGACCAATCCCTCTTAACTATAGGCCACCAAGCTGCAAGAGCCGTTACCTGCCCCCGACTTCTGGTAGAGGGGCCGCCGGCATGGGGGTCCTTTTCTGATAGATGGCCATGGCCTCAGGCATCCACTCTTTCAATTGGTCAATTCTGGTGTCGTGGCTCGGATGGGTCGACAAGAATTCTGCCGGACCTTCACCGCCCGATACCTCCGCCATCCGTTCCCAGAGTGCAACCGATTCACGTGGATCATACCCGGCATCCGCGGCTAAAAGAATTCCCACGTAATCTGCTTCCGACTCATGTTTTCGGCTAAAAGGAAGCAGCAGGCCGACCTGCGTTCCTGCACCGAGCGCCGCCATCGTCGCCTGACTAAGTGCAGGATTCTTACTACTCATCCCGACTGCCGCACCGACGACTTGAAGCCCGATCTTCGCGACTTGCCCTTGACTCATGCGCTCCGCGCCATGGCGAGCCAAGGCATGCACCACTTCATGCCCCATCACCGCCGCCAAGCCGGCTTCCGTTTTGGCCATGGGGAAAATACCCGTGTAGACCGCCATTTTTCCACCAGGCAGCGCAAAGGCGTTCGCCGTTTTGTCATCTTTGATGACCGTGACTTCCCACTGAAACTGTTGCGCCATCTCTGCGTATTTCGACCGTTTCGCGGCCTCCACGATCCGAGCCGCCACCCGTTTCACCGGTTCAACCTCTCGCGGATCTTGGGAAGGTCTCATTTTTGGATCGCTTTTGACCTGATTGTACGCCTGAGCCCCCATTTGCATTTCCTGGCTGACCGACGTCATCAGTAGTTGTGACCGGCCTGTATAGGGGTTGGTTTCGCATCCTGCGAGGCTGATTCCCCACATCAGGAGACAGATGAGTATCGTTGTGCATATGAGCTTCTGTGCACGCATCATCAATCCTCCAACCGAAATCCGATCCGACAGATCCCCGCGCGATTGACCACCATGAATTCGATTGGTAGATTACCGCGCCCTAGGAGGGACTTCTAGAGGAACCGCGAGCCCCATGACAACAGCGTCACATCCCCGCAACACGATTGAACGCATCGGCATCGACGAATCCGGGAAGGGCGATTACTTTGGACCCCTCGTCATCGCAGCCGTATTCGTTGATGGGACCACCCAAGGCGAATTGAATCTGATGGAGGTCCGCGACAGCAAGAAAATTTCCGACGGCCGAATCTTGGAAATGGCTCCCGACATTAAGGCCATTTGCCCGCACAGCGTCATCGCTATCGGGCCGAAGAAGTATAACGAACTCTACACCAAGATCAAAAATCTTAATCGCTTGCTCGCCTGGGGCCATGCCAAGGCGCTTGAAACCTTGCTCGAACGAGTGACCTGTGATCGGGCCATCTCTGATCAGTTCGGAGACGAACGGCTGATTCTCAATGCCTTACAAGAAAAGGGACGGACGATCGTGCTGGAACAACGGACCAAAGCCGAATCGGACTTAGCAGTCGCCGCGGCATCAATCTTAGCACGGGCTGAGTTTCTCCTTCGCCTCAAACGCCTCTCCGCCGAAGTCGGCACCACCCTCCCCAAAGGCGCCTCTCCAGCCGTCGAACTCGCCGCTAAGATGATCATCAAGAAACACGGACGGGATCGACTGGACTCGGTCGCCAAGCTGCACTTCAAGACCACGCAGGCCATCTTGGCCAGGCTGATCTGATTCTCCAGCTGGCTGTCAGTCAACAAGGTCTGGCCTGATGGGCCCGCGCGCGGCCGATCGCAAAACACCTCCTGATGAACGCCATTCTAAAGAATGCATCGGTACGGCAGGACTCAGTGCAGTGCGGTGGCCGACTAATTGCCGGATCTTCTCGGCCAGGGTCTCTGCAATCATGCGATTGCCTCGAGGGCTCAAGTGTACCCCGTTCATCAAGACATCTCTGTCCTGATCGAGTACCTTCTGAATGTCCACAAACGGCACACCGCTGGAATCCGCCCAATGCTCGAGATCGGTGGTGAGCGCGCTGTGTGTAAGAAGGGGGAGCTCCCTGATCTTAATTGCACCTTCTTTTTCCAACTTGTCCTTTATTATTTTAACTTCTGGCGCATATGTGACCCCCTTCATATCAGCTTCCTTGACGATATGGGACTTCGCCTGCTGCTTGAGAGCCACAAATATGATTCCACGCTGCTGACACTCCCGATACAGTTTGTCGATACTCGCAATGAAATGTTCGCTCGTACCCGTCATGTGCCGTTGAACCTGTCCGCGGTTGAACGTCGGCTCGGCGGTCATGTTCTGCCGAATGCTGTCGATAAACGCGACCGTGACGAGGTGATCACGCACCATCCCATAACCAGCCTTTAATGGTGTGCTCGCCGACTGTTCTCGTCTCTGGGTAGAATTCTTCCTGTCGCCCTCACTCACGCTTGGGTTTCCTCTGGCCGCATCGTTGACCCCTTCGTAAAAAGTGACCACGTCCGGGTGCAACGGTATCGCCTCCGCATAGAAGAGGGCGAGTATTTCCTCCGAACGGAGGTGAGGAATACCGAGATTAATCACTTCAACCTTCCGGTTACCTCTGAGTCTTTGTTGAGTGCTTGTTCGAGATAGTAGGGGTAGGTTTCGTTATCGCGGTCATAGTAGCCGAACGTGGAAAAGGACCCGAGCGTGACAATGCGCGTGACTCCTGGTTTCTTGGTTTCGTCGATCTCTCTACCGCGGAACCCCCGCGAATTGATGGATGCCCTGAAAGTTTCCTTCGTCGCCGGATCATGGTCGATCTTCAATTCATGGGGGAAGAATTTTGTGTACCCCTGTTGAATACTTTCGTGCTGCATGACCGTGTGATGATCAGTCGCGGCAGGAACGTTCTGCCGTTGGAAGCGCGTGCCATAATAGAGCACGCTGGGCCCAACCCGAAAGGCGAGCACAGTCCGAAAGTCGGCCTCGACCACCGAAAGGCTAATGAGCACCATCGCAATATAGAAGCTACCTCGCTCGATGCTTGAAACTCGCACAACAGCGAGAAAGTCAGACATCAGCACTTCCTGTATGTCGATCACCTTACGAGTCCGCTCTTTTTGCGAAGGAGCATCCATATTCTGTTGTCCTCTACTTGTGACTTACCAGTATCGTCGTGGGAGAGGTCTTCGCGAGGTCACTCACAATATCGTTGGCCATCTGTTCCGCCATCACACGATGGCCTTCCCCATTAGGGTGGCCATCGACCTTCGAATTCACATGTGAAGCTATGCGCAGCCCCGCAAACCATGGTGCCATGTCCTTGACCGGAACTCCTTTGGCATGCCGAACCACATCTTCCAGCAATAAGTTATTGTCGCGTGGATCCAACCGTTCGAAGAATAGGATGAGTGGGATCCTCCGTTCTTCACACATCTCAATTAGTTCGCCTAACGCCGACATGGACGCACGCCATCCCATCCCATTTTGCGAGGGAGCAGAAGGCTCCTCTTTTACCTGTTTAGGTATGGCATAGCGATAGGTATGATGAGCTAATCGAAAGAGCCACAGCTTCCTCACCATAGTTTCTAACATGTCGGGAAAAGGCTTTCCCCACAGAGAACTTTGAGTCCATGGATCGAAAGGCCCTTTGTTCACTTCGATGTCATTCTGCACATAGGTCAACATCACCAAATCCGGCTGCAGATTGATCCCTTCCTGCTTGAAATAGGTCACCTCTTGCACCGTGTTGTACCCCCCCACCCCACTGTTGATCACCCTCACCGGCCGGTGGAGACGACCTTGCAGTAATGATTCGAGCCGGGCAGTGAACGTCTTGTCCTGGTCCACCCCCCATCCAAAGGTCACCGAGTCTCCAAGCGCAAGAATCCGATATTCCCCGGCGGCTTTCGGCAAAATCGGTCGATCGCGTAATCCTCGTTCGTTATAGGTCACGCGCACGTCGCCGTAGCGGGCCTCCCAGGACGGTTTGTGGCGGAAGATGAGCTGGTCATCGGCCAGCTTGTCGCGCACGTAATTCCCTGCCAGCTCGTAGTAGGAGATCCCGAGCGGATCAACCAGACGAAGCGCCAGTTCGACCACACCGATCGATACGAGCAATGACACACCGCTTACGAGGAGCCCTGTTTTCGCCTGGCAAAGCTTCAAGTACCAAGACGACTTGATCAGTGAGAGTATCACGGCGATACCAACCAGCAGACCAAGCAGATAGGCATAATTCCAGCTATACCGGCCCAATACCACTGGAGGATGCGAACGATGGGTAGCCGCGAGCAGGACCCCGCTCCACGCCACGATGGAGACTCCTATTTTTACCCACCTAAGTCGAGAACTCATCACTCCTCGATCCCTTGTGCGAGAAGGGGGCAGAAGAATTCCCGTTCGATCGGTCGCAATACGCTGTCGTCCATTCAGATGCAATGTCTAACGTGTTGATATCAGATGAGAATAGAACCGTACATTCCGACACGCTTCAATAGTACAAAGGAAGGAGGGGGGGGTACTTTTGAACCTAGTAGTCCGGCAATGGTGTGAGGCAACGTCGGCCACTCGCTTACCTTGCGAATGCCGGCGCTGTGGGTGACCAGCAAACAGAAAGCGCTACAAACTTCCCTATCCTAGGGAGATCTGACAGCAACCGCTTTGCTTGACTGAGAAGGTATTCGATGTGGCTGTTTCAGGATGATGCGGGCTGTGGCGAGGAGCCGACGATTATCGGTATCGGACGAGATACTCGTGTATCACATCGGAACCAGCGTAGATCTCTGGGTTCTACCCTGATTGCGGTTGCAGAGTGAGATACTAAATGGGCCAGGAACGACTGGCCTAAGCCGATTCTCCCACTTCGAGGTCCGAGGGCTTGCTTTCTAGTGCGGAAGCGCCTTCCGTGATCGGTTCCCCTTCCCAATACAAGATCCGGCGGCAATAGGGGCAGAGATGCAGGTCTTCCGACCGTTTGACTTGCGCGATAAGCTGCGGCGGGATCTGTAGACGGCAGCCGAGACAGATGCCGTCACGCACGGCCGCAAGAGGGTGGTCTTTCCGCGAGGCCTTGACCTGGTTGTACCGATCGAGCAGGGCTTTCTCAACCTTCACTGAAGCCTCTCGATGGCGAAGTTGGAGTTGAGCCAGTTCCGTCGCAAGCTCCTTGTCCTGTGCGTCCAGTCTCTGTTTCTCCTGTGTAAACACCTTCTCATGTGCGGTACTTTTCTCCTGAAGCTCCTTGAGGGTCTTCTGCAATTCGTCGATCTTCTCCATCGTCAACAGAATCTTTTCTTCAAAATCTCCTCGTTTCTTACTCGCCAAGTCCAGCTCGAACAAGTGCGCCTGATACTCCTTGTTGGTCTTCAGGCTTGCCGCGTGCGATTTCATCTTGTCTGTGTGCGCCTCATGCGCCTCCAGGTCCTTTTCATGCGAGCGACGTTCTTTAACGGCAGTCTCGACGGCGACCTTTGTGTCGTTTAGGATCCGACTTGCCTCTCGAAGAGGAGCCTCGGCAGCATGGAGACGTTCGGGGATTTTTCGGCGGATTTCACCGATCTCCATGATTCGGAGATCGAGCTTTTGCAGTTCAATGAGCGGGGAAAGTTTTTGGTTCAACGTATCCTTTCCATCGATGCCGGGGCACTGAAGGGGTCAGGCACCCGTCCAGACTGGTGGGCCCACTAGGACTTGAACCTAGGACCAGCTGATTATGAGTCAGCCGCTCTAACCACCTGAGCTATGGGCCCCCTTCAGAAAGGTCAACTCTCAGGCTAAGGTCGACCATTAAGGAACCGGATCCCCGGCTCTCTTTAAGCTTCGTCCTTACCTCAACCTCGACTTGAGACGGATTCTAGGCTGCTGCTCCGAGCAGAGTCAAATCGCGCCGTCTTGAACTCTGAAATCTATAAGCTCTCGACAAAACTCCTCAGCTTTTTACTACGGCTCGGATGCCGTAATTTCCTCAAGGCCTTGGCTTCGATTTGCCTGATGCGTTCACGGGTGACTTCAAAATCCTGCCCGACTTCTTCCAAGGTATGATCGGTCGCTTCGCCGATACCGAACCGCTTGCGCAGCACCTTCTCCTCACGAGGCGTCAAGGTTTCCAAGGCGCTGTTGATCTGTCGTTGTAAGTCGTAGCGAATAGCCGCTTCCAGCGGAGACACGGCCTTCTTGTCTTCGATGAAATCGCCCAGATGGCTGTCTTCCTCTTCACCGATCGGCGTTTCGAGCGAGATGGGCTCGCGGGCGATCTTGAGGATCTTCCGGACTTTGTCCAACGGCAGATCCATGCGTTCGGCGATCTCTTCGGGAAGAGGCTCACGACCCAGCTTCTGCACGAGGTGCCGGGAGGTTCGAATGAGCTTATTGATTGTTTCGATCATGTGAACCGGAATCCGGATCGTGCGTGCTTGATCTGCAATGGCTCGGGTGATCGCCTGACGAATCCACCAGGTGGCGTAGGTGCTGAACTTATACCCGCGCTTATACTCGAACTTGTCCACAGCCTTCATCAACCCGATATTGCCTTCCTGAATCAAATCGAGGAACTGGAGACCTCGGTTCGTGTATTTCTTTGCGATGCTGACCACGAGCCGCAAATTCGCCTCGACCAACTCCGCCTTCCCACGCTTCACCCGCTCTTCGGCCAAATCGAGATGCTTGACCGCATCCTTGATTTCTTCAGCCGGAACAAGCGCCTCTTCCGTTTCCAACTGACGAATCTTCGCCTTGGCGGTTTGATAGACCTTCCGAATCTCCACCAGAGCTTCTTCCGACACTCCGGTCTTCCGCTTGACCGCCATGAAGTCCTGACGGCTCCGGCACATCTTCCTCAGCAGTTCAGCACCTGCCTCGCCCCCCACGCCGATCCGCCGTTGGCAGCTGATCGCTTCCCGTTCGGCGACACGGATCTGTACCGCCAGATCGCGGACACGCTGGACCATTCGGTCTTTCAGCACACCATGGAGGTTGACCGATTCAATTTTGTTCACCACTTGCTGGCGGATCGCATCGAACTGCTTCTTGAACTTCTTTTGCTTGACCGGGTCATTGCCGAGAGGCTTGCTCTTCTCGGCCATCGCCTTCAGCGCGAGCGAGACCTTCCGCACGGCATTCAATGACTCCAGCGTCTTGACCCGCAATTCCTCGTAATCCCGCTCCACCGGCGGCTGGTCTTCCTCAAAATCCTCTTCGGTCTCCTGGACCGGCACGATCTCGCGCACGTCGATCTTGGCGTTCTTGAGCTGATCCCGAAGAGCCAGGACGAATTCGATGGTCATCGGCATGCCATAGATCACCGAAGCGATATCGTTTTTCCCCTCTTCAATCCGTTTTGCGATTTCGATCTCGCCTTCGCGACTGAGAAGCGCCACACTCCCCATTTCCTTGAGGTAAAGCCGCACGGGATCGTCGGTACGACTGAGGGCGCCAGGCGTCAGATCGATTGCCTTATCGTTTTCCTCCTCGGAATCCGATTCGACATCTTCCACATCTTCGCCGACTTCGCCATCAGATCGTTTCTGAGGCCGATCCCCATCGCTCGCCTCGATGATTTCGATATCCATCTCACCGAACATCGCCATAATGCTGCCGAACTGATCGGAAGATACGACTTCAGCGGGCAAGGTGCTGTTGAGCTCGTCATACGTCAGAAACCCCTTTTCCTTCCCGATCGTGATCAGCTTCTTCACCTCACCGAGCAACTCTTGTTTCGGCATGACTACTCCTTCACCAATGAAACCACACCGGCGGTCGGCGTGCCGGCTTTCCGCATCCGTACCTCATTGATCTGGATATTCAGTAGGCGCGCATCGTCAACCCGGCCTTCGCGTTCAGCCGTTTTCAGTCTGGCAATGAGCTCACCCATGGCCTGCTCCGATCGCTTTCGGTCCAGACAGTCAAAACAGGCCGCAATGTGCGCCGGCACATCGTCGAAATGATCTTCGCGCATCGACAATTCCGTCGCCAGAGCACCACAGTCGAGATCGGCCCCCGACTCATCCAATACCGGCTGGACCTGAATGCGCCCCTCGCGATCCACATGGGCGAGGGCGATCTCGACGAGCTTGCGGCAGGGCGCGACGGTAAAGGACTCCGGCCGCAGGCGGCGGACATCGGCAGGCGCCAATTTTCCGTGCAGCAGCAGTAAGAGTAAATCCCGCTCTTCTGGGAGCCCTTTGAACAGGGCATTGAGCGGAGTTCCCTGCGCGGGCTGCGCGCGCGGCGCTTCCGCGCCCCGTTTCGGTTGAGCCAGCAGCGCCGGATAGCGTTCGATCAGACGGGCCTCGCTGATCCTCAGCCGTTCCGACACGATTTTGATGCGCTCCTGCCGCTCGATCGGATGCTCGCTCTTCTGCAGAATTCGCAGCACCTCATCAACGCTTCGGATACGGCTTTCCAGCGAGCCGTCGTCGGCCTCCTTGACCCTGTGATTCAGCGCATAGTCCAAGAGACTCGGAGCTACCGCTTCCAGCTGGGCAAACGCCCCGGCACCTTCCTTATGCACGAACGTATCAGGGTCCTCACCAACCGGAAGGGTGACGACTTTGACGCCCAATCCGCTGTTGACGAACAGATCCAATCCTCTCAAGGCGGCTCGCACACCGGCTGCATCAGGGTCAAAGAGCAACACGACCTTGTCGGCAAACCGCCGCAGGGCCTGAACATGTTCAGCCGTCAAGGCCGTCCCCAGTGTAGCGACGGTATGGCTGAGCCCCGCCTGGTGGAGCGCGATCGCGTCGAAATAGCCTTCGACGACGATCACTGTCCTGGTCCGCACGATCGCCTCGCGCGCCTGATCGAAGGCGAAGAGGGTCTGGCCCTTCTTAAACAACGGCGTATCCGGAGAATTGAGGTACTTGGGCGTGCGGTCGTCCAACACACGTCCGCCGAATCCCACCACGCGCTTGCGCAGATCGGTGATCGTGAACATGAGCCGTCCATGAAACTTGTCGTAGCAGCCATTACCGTTTGGTCTCGAACTTCCGAGCCCAGCCGTCATGATCTCGCTGTGGGAGAATCCTTTACGAGAAAGAGACCTCAACAACCCATCCCACTCTAGGGACGACACTCCAAGTTGGAACGACTCAACCGTCGATTGTAGGATGCCGCGTCTGTTCAGATATTCACGAGCCATGGCACCGATTTGTGGATCGCGCAGATTGGCTTGAAACCACGTCATGGAGGCGCGGTTCATTTCTTCAATGCGATGGGTCTGCCCGCGTTGCATTCGTTCCGCAGGCGACTCTTCCACCACAATGCCCACCTTGTCTCCGAGCTCCCGCAGCACCTCCGGAAAGGTTGCTCCGGTAATTTTGGCCAGAAAGGCGAAGACATCTCCCCCAGCCTTACAGCCGAAACAGTAAAACATTTGTTTGGATGGACTGACGGAGAAAGAGGGGCTCTTTTCCTGATGAAACGGGCACAACCCCACAAGGTTCTGACCTGCCCTCCTCAGCGAGACATGGCGCCCGACGACATCCGCGATATCTATCCGATCTCTTATTCGATTCTTGATATCGTCGGGAATCAAGCCTCGGCCCCCCAGAGTCGCAGCTCCTACGTTCCCGTCGCGCACGACCGGACGAGTCGGTTGATAAGTAATAGGAATAATTGACCGTTCAAATTAACAGACGGGCTGAAAACCTGTCAATTCAGAGAATTCCGTCACCCTGGAGGCCAGGCCATATGACGGCCGCCCATGACGTGGAAATGCAGATGGAAGACGGTTTGACCTCCGTTTCGTCCGGTGTTCGCCACGAGACGGAATCCTGAGTCGGCTAGCCCTTTGTCATTCGCGACTTTCCTACAGGTCAGCAGCAACTGTGCCAGCAGCGCCTGATCTGACTCACCCAGGTCTTGAATAGAAGCCACATGTCGTTTGGGAATCACCAGGGTATGCACCGGTGCCTGGGGATGGATGTCGTCAAAGGCCAGGGTCTGGTCGTCTTCGTGAACAACCTTGGCCGGGATGGTCTTCGTCACAACCCTGCAGAACAAACAGTCGCTCATAGCCGGTTCCTCACTTATCCGCCCTCAACCCGGACTTGCCGAATCGCTTGCCTAACTCTTGATAGATATCGGATAGCGCCAGATCATGATACCCCAGTACCATCAGGATATGGAAAAACAGATCCGCCACCTCATAGATAACCTCTTCTTTCTTGCCGCCTTTCGAGGCCAGCAGCACCTCGCCCGCCTCCTCCGCCACCTTTTTCAGAATCTTGTCATGCCCTCCCTCGAATAGCTTTGAGGTATAGGAACCGGTCTGGGGGCTGGAGCGGCGCTCCCGAATCGTCCGCAGGACACTTTCAAGGATTCCACCCTGCGCATCTTGCGCATTTCGATGAACGACGTGGCCTTGTTCATCCATTCCGGAAAAGAAGCAGGCCCGCTCGCCTGTATGACAAGTCGGCCCAGCTGGTTGCGCCTTCACCAAAACAGTATCGCCATCGCAGTCAATAAAGAGTTCCTTCACGTGTAGCGTATGACCGGATGTTTCGCCCTTTTCCCAGAGCTTATTTCGAGACCGACTCCAAAAGTGCACCCTCCCGGTCGCAACCGTCTTCGCGAGAGCCTCTTGGTTCATGTACCCGAGCATCAGCACCGTCCCGTCGAGCCAATCCTGAATGACGGCCGGGAGAAGACCCTCGCGGTCGAACTTGAACTGATCTGCCATTCCCTGCCCCATTGTGTCACGCCACTCGATGAAGATTATCCGATCGGACTGGGACACCACGTTCCCGTAGATACGCTTTCGCCTGGGAGATCGTATAGGTCCGAAAATGAAAAATCGAAGCGGCCAAGACTGCGTCCGCTTTCCCCTTCACAAAACCATCGTAGAGGTGGTCGAGCGTCCCGACTCCGCCCGATGCAATGACAGGAATGGACAGAGCACCGGACACGGCAGCCGTCAGATCCAAATCGTACCCGGTTTGCCGGCCATCCTGATCCATGCTGGTCAATAAGATTTCTCCAGCACCGTATTGCTCCATCCGCTTTGCCCACTCGACAGCCTCAAGTCCCGTCGCATGGCGACCGCCGTGTGTGAAGACCTCCCAGTGATCACTCGCTGCACGCTTGGCGTCGATGGCAACGACGATGCATTGCGTCCCGAAACGTTGAGCGGCTTCTCTGACAAACTCAGGCCGTCGAACCGCCGCGGTATTGATGCTGACCTTATCTGCTCCGGCATTCAACAAGGCCCGAATATCGTCGAGCGTTCCCACGCCCCCACCGACCGTCACCGGCATAAAGACCCGCGTAGCCGTGCGTTCGACGACGTCGATGATCGTCTTCCGATTTTCATGCGAGGCGGTAATATCGAGAAAACAGAGTTCGTCCGCTCCTTCGTGATCATACCCCACGGCCGCTTCGACCGGATCGCCGGCATCGCGAAGATTCACAAAACTGACACCCTTGACTACGCGCCCCTCTTTGACGTCCAGACAGGGAATGATGCGCTTGGTCAGCATGGCGACGCGTGAGACGTGAAACGTGAGAGGTGAAACGATTTCACTCCTGAGAGCACCCCCACACCTTCACCTCCCTTCCTTACTCCTTACCAAGGGACGCGACCGTGGCCCCCAGATCAAGCTTGCCATCGTAGAGCGCTTTGCCAACAATTGCTCCTTCGATCTTGGGACCGATTGAGCGCACAGCTCGCAAATCCTCCAGAGACGTGATCCCTCCCGATGCAATCACCGGAAACGAGGAGAATTCAGCGATTTCTTTCAGTGCGGAAAGGTTTGGGCCGTTCAGCATTCCATCACGTGCGATATCCGTATAGATGACGGCAGCAATCGGACAGCCCGATAGTTCTTTCAACAGATCTACCGCTTTGATATCCGACACCGCGGTCCAACCCTTGACCGCAACTCGTCCGTCGCGCGCATCGAGGCCGAGTACGATCCGCTGCGGAAATTCCCGGCAAGCCTGATCGAGGAGCGTCCGATTAGTGAATGCGGCAGTGCCGAGCACCACGCGTGAGACACCGGCATGCAGATACTGCCGAACCGTCTCAATGGTCCTGATGCCGCCACCGACCTGAACGGACGCAGTGACCGATTTTATGATGGACTGGATCTGCCGTAAATTTTTGGGTTCGCCGTCAACCGCTCCGTTCAGATCGACCACATGGATCAGACTGGCTCCATTCTGTTGCCACTTGCGGGCAACCTCGGCAACGTCATCAGAATAGACTGTCTCTGCCGCCATATCGCCTTGGCGCAACCGAACGCAGCGCCCATCTTTCAGATCGATTGCCGGAATGATGATCATGGTCTCTGCAGTTCCCGTGGCCTGTCGACTTATCGGCTCGTCCCAAACGGCATCGCTTTGACGAGTTTTTCGGCGCCAAATTGAGCCAGCTCATCGGCCGTGACATAGCGTCCGTGTCGATGTACGGCGTCAATGAAATCTTCATTCATCGGTCTCTGCCGTTCATAATAACCACCTTCCCAGAGGACAGACCCATCGGCAGAGATGACTTTCACTTCAAATCCAACCGCGGCGGGCGGACTCGCGCCGAGAGGACCTCCGACTCGTTCTTGATACACCAGCACCTTGCCGATCAGCGCAGCATCGACGGCCAGCCTTTTCGCCGTGCGCGACGCAGCCGTTTCCTCCGTCATCGTTTCACTTTCGCCTGACGAGGCTTCGGCGGTTTTCATCGCTTCACGAGGAGCGATGACCCTGATGCCCTGTTTGTTGCGCAGGCGATTCCAAACCAATTCGGTGATCCGCTCCGGGACGTGAGGGGAAATGGAGGAGGTGGTTTGCGCCAATCGTCCCCTGGGAGGAGCGATGCCCGTCGGCGAGATATCCGACCTCTTGGCCCCTTCCGGTACTCCCATGTATGGATCGGCCGACTCAATGAGCTGTGGCGACTCAATTGCGGTAAAAGGAAGCACCACGAGCGAAGCAATCGTATACCGATCGAGCTGGGCCGACGTCTTCGTCGACACCTTGGGGCCGCTGCACCCCTGCAAAACAATAAGCGCGATGATCGAAGTGAGTAAAGGAACACGTCTGTAATAATAGAGTTTCGATGTCCTGATCATTTCCGGTTACCGAAATTCTTCATCAATCGCAAACCTGAGCTCTGGCTTTTTTCCGGATGAAACTGGCACGCCACCACATTGTCTTTCCAGATGCTCGACGTGAAGGGAATGCCATACGTCGTCGTCGTGGCCGTCACCTGCTTGTCACCTGGATCCACGAAAAAAGAATGAACGAAATACCAATGGGCTCCATCGGCGATGCCCTCGAACAGCGGGCAAGGCCGTTGGATTTGGACCTGGTTCCATCCCATGTGCGGAACCTTCAACGACTGATCCTTTGGGAAAGCGCAAACTTTCCCGGGAAAGATATCGAGCCCTTCATGCTTGCCGAACTCTTCACTTTCCGTAAACAGCAGTTGAAAGCCCAGGCAAATCCCCAAGAACGGTTTTCCCGACTGAATCGCGTCCTTAATGGACTCGATCAATCCGTACTGCTGCAGATTCGCCATGCAATCACCGAATGCTCCAACGCCCGGCAGAACCACATGACTGGCATTTTGAATGGTCGCTGCATCGCGCGTGACCATCGCCTGGTGTCCCACGGCCTCAAAGGCCTTGGAGACACTACGGAGGTTTCCCATCCCGTAGTCAATAATAGCAATCATGCTCGCCACCTAAGAGGTTGTAACAATACCGCAAACGTGAAGCTTCCTGCCACTGGCAATCTACATCGCTGGATTCGACCGAACATTGGCCATCCTTCCGTGTGCGTTTGATTGACAGGACGAAATCGAACCAGTAGCCTGAACCGGCTGAAAGATGGCGTCTGACATGAATGACAAAGCGTTAATTGAGTTCGCTCAACAAGCGATCCCCAACTTCATTGCTCTGTATCGGTTCGGTTCGCAAGCGAAGGGAAGGGCACGTCCGGAGAGCGACGTGGATCTCGCGGTGCTCGCGCGTGATCCCATTCCTGCCCTACGGCGATTTGAACTCGCTCAGGAGCTGGCCACGCAGCTGCACCGGGATGTGGACCTCGTGGATCTTCGCAGCGCCTCAACCGTGATGCGCATGCAGGTCATCTCGACCGGAGTGTGCCTTTACAAGGTGAGCGATCAGTTACAAGGAGAGTTCGAAGATCTGGTCTATTCGGCCTATGCCCGGCTGAACGAAGAGCGGCGAGGAATTCTCAACGATGTCAGGACGCGGGGATCTGTGTATGCCGGATGACGTGGTCATCAATAAGGTCGCCAGTCTGGAACGCTGCGTCGAGAGAATCCGCGCGGTCTACGGCGGCACAGAGTCCAACCTTTATGAAGACCTTACAACGCAAGATTCTATCCTGCTCAATCTCCAACGAGCCTGTGAAGTTTCGATCGACCTCGCCATGCATGTCGTAAGGAAGCGCAAGTTGGGCATCCCGCAGGACAGCCGAGATGCGTTCGACCTCTTGCAGACTCACGCCCTACTTGATGAACCATTAGCCACGGCAATGAAACGCATGGTGGGATTCCGTAATGTTGCGATTCACGAGTACGACAAGTTGAACCTCGATATCGTCAAATCCATCATTACTACCAAACTCGATGACGTGTTAACGTTCGGCAAACAACTACTCCGGTCGGAAGCCTAACTCGACTCATTGCCAACTCGGAAACAATTTCACCTGCTCACGGAACTAATCCTTAGTTGTCCGATTTTTCAACCCACTTTGGTTTTCGTTCCCGCTTGCCGAACACCATTTCAAACAAAACCATCTCGTCTTTCCCCATGCCGATTCTGTCAAAACGTATGGTAGGGGATACCGATGCGTGTTCCTCTATAAGTCGTTCCTGTCCTGCCTTTTGGGCAAATATAGCCCGATACCCAAAACGACAGATTTGCCGATTAATCATTTCAACTAAACCAGTGTTCGACAAATCTACTGTTCCTAAGCCTTCCGACGCAAACCGGTCCCTCCACGACGAATGTCCATAAATAATGATGACCGGACTAATTGGAAAGATAAAGACAACCGGACCATCAGGGCGAAGAACATATGGCCGCAAATCAGTATCCTGAACGGAAGGGTCGAACCATATTCCTGGATTATCACTGGTCAAGAATGAAACGCTAGTCTTATTATGTATCGTATAAAACCCAATCTGATCGAATACTTGCCCCGTGGCTTGCATAACGGTAACCATCCCGTGAAGCGATTGATGCGGATTGATTGCTACTTCCACATGGTCAAGGATGTCCTTTATACCGTCAGGCTCGGGTGATAGTTTTCCTTCCGCATCCAACCGCCGAGCCACAGTCATTACGTCTTCTGCATGTATCTTCTCCGTTACATCGCGGCTCGCAGGAACCCTTGCCCGCTGTAGCGCCATGAATTCGAAAATGGTCTCAAGAGAATCATTGACATTCTCTCGACGATGAAGTCGATCAACAATCCTTGGCCATTTCTCTTCCACCTTAGAGAAGAAATCCTCGAAGGCATTATGATCTTTCCCGCCTTCTGGCGTCGGTTGAGAATAGTAATACTTGTGAAAGGCGGTATTGTCCGGTGACAGTGGAATAGCTTTGGATGGATCGTCCTTGCGACAAACCAGCACTCTCCCGGAGTCATCGCAGAACGACCTCAGCTAGGCCTTAGGAACATAATGATGACGTTTCTTGTCCATAGGAAGGATGGGCTACCACCGGATCGTTCATTCGCAAGATATACCTTGCCCATACAAACACAAGGGGCAGGCTTCTTTTTAGAAACCTGCCCCTTCAGACAAACCACATTGGGCCGTGCTTCTACGTTACAGCATCCCCTTCGTCGAGAGCACCTTCCCGGCCAAGCGCTCTTCCAGCATCGTCGCTTGATCGAGCGCTTTGGCCAGCGCTTTGAAGATGGCTTCCATGATGTGGTGGGGGTTCCGGCCATAGAGTAGGTTCACATGCAGGTTCAGGCCTCCGTGGGTCACAAAGGCTTGAAAGAAATCTTCGAACAGGCCGAGATCAAACGCTTTGATCTTCCGATCCGGCAATGTCACGTTGTAGACGAGGAATGGACGGCCGCTGAGATCGATGGTGACCTGGGCTAATGTTTCATCGAGCGGTGCCGAGGCAAACCCAAACCGCTTGATACCGGCTTTTTCTCCCAATGCCTGGTGCAGCGCCTTCCCCATCACGATCCCAACATCCTCCACCGTGTGATGTTCGTCGATGTCGAGGTCGCCCTTCGCCTGGACGGTCAGATCAAAAAACCCATGTTTGGCCAGGAGCTCCAGCATATGGTCGAAAAAGCGGATGCCGGTGTCGATCTTTCCCTGCCCGCTCCCGTCCAAGGTCCACTCGACACGGATGTCGGTTTCTTTGGTGGTTCGTGGGACATTCGCCTGTCGTGGAGCAGACCCGTTCTTCTTCATGAAAACCTGCTCTGCGCCGATTTGACATGCGCATCAAACCCTTCAATCTGCGCCAGTCGAACCAACGGATCCTTGATCTTGGCCAATTCGTGTTTTGTGTAGTGCACGATGTTGCTGACCTTCACATAGTCATTGACCGAAAGCGGGGAAAAGAACCGCGCAGTGCCTCCTGTCGGCAAGACATGATTCGGACCCGCGACATAATCGGCGACCGACGGTGGCGTATAGCGCCCCAAGAACAACGCTCCTGCATGACGGATCTTCTCCAAATAGTCGAACGGATTATCCACAGAGAGGGTCAGATGCTCGGCTGCAATCTCGTTGGCGACCGCGATGGCCTCGTCCATAGTGGACACGATGAACGCCACCGAATGACGCGCAATTGACTTTGACGCGATCTTTTTTCGCTGGAGCCCTCTGAGTTGATCCTCGATCGATTTAGACACATCTTTGGCCAATCGCTCCGATGTCGTGACAAGAAACACCTGCGCATCCTCGTCATGCTCCGCTTCACACAGCAAATCTGCAGCCACATGCGCCGGTTTTGCCTCGTCATCCGCTACCACCAGCAACTCACTGGGGCCGGCGACCATGTCGATTCCAACTGTTCCGTAAAGCAATCGTTTCGCGGTGGCCACGTAAATATTTCCGGGGCCGACGATCTTGTCGACCCGGCCGATGGTTTTCGTCCCATAGGCCAGCGCCGCTACCGCCTGAACGCCGCCAACGCGATAAATCTCTGTGACCCCGGCAATATCGGCGGCGACCAACAAATAGGGATTAATCCCGTCCCTCTGAGGCGGTGTCACCATCACAATGCGCGGGACTCCTGCCACTTTCGCAGGAATGGCGCACATCAGTACAGACGACGGATAAACGGCTTTCCCTCCAGGCACATACACCCCAACGGCGTCGACTGGTGCGACAACCTGCCCCAGCGTGGCATCCCCGTCCTGATACATCCAAGTTTTCGTCTGCTGTCGCTCGTGAAACGACGTCACCCGCTGCGCTGCCAGTCGCAGCGCATCGCCCTCGTCTTTCCTGATATGGAAGTAGGCGTTCTTGATCTCCTCCGAAGTGACACGTAACGCATCGGTCTTCAGTACCACCTTATCGAATTGCGCAGTGTAGCGGAGGACGGATTTGTCGCCGCCTCGCTCCACGGCTTGCAGGATGGTGCGTACGGGTTTTTCAACGGCTGCGCCGGTCGCCCGCCCTCGAAGCGCAGCTTTTTTCAAGGATGGAAGAAAGCTGCGATCTGCCTGTGTGACAATCTTCATGGGCGAACCATCTTTTTCTTACGCATACCGACAGCCGACGGGCGACCATTGCCGGACAGAGCACGCTGATTCCGTACCGCCGCCCTGAGCTTACGAATCAACTCCATCAGCGGTTCCTGTTTGAGTCGAAGGCTCGCCCGGTTGACGATGAAACGAGCCGTCGATTGGGCAATCACTTCGAGTTCGACAAGATCATGCGCTTTGAGGGTGCCGCCGGTTTCGACCAAATCCACGATCCGATCCGCTAATCCTACTACCGGAGCCAACTCAATAGAGCCGTACAACTTGACGATCTCGACCGGAATCCCGCGCGTATTGAAATAACGCCCGGTGATCCTCGGATATTTGGTTGCAATGCGAACCTTGGACGTCAGGCGATCATTCGCCCCCCCTCCCCGGAGCGCGGCGACCGAGATTCTACACGCTCCGAAACCCAAATCCAATGGTTCATATACGTCACTTTCTTGCTCCATTAAGACGTCTTTCCCGACGATTCCGGCATCCGCTCCGCCATACTCCACATAGGTCGGCACATCGCTGGGGCGAACGATGAGGAAGGTCATGTCATTCTCGGGACTAACAAATATCAGTCGTCGACTGTCCCCCGACAATCCGACAATCTTGTAGCCGGCTCGTCCGAAGAGATCCAGGGCGGACTCTATGAGTTTTCCTTTTGACAACGCGATCGTCAGCATGGGAGGCCCCTAGTGAACCTTCATCGTGGTCTGTCGGCGTCGTATGTCGGCTCCTAAGGCCCCTAATTTCTCTTCAATTTGCTCATATCCCCGATCAAGATGATAGACCCGTTGGACCTGAGTGACTCCCTCTGCAGCCAAACCTGCGACAATTAGACTGGCACTCGCACGGAGGTCGGATGCCATGACAGGAGCTCCGGTAAGCTTCTTACCTCCAGTCACCATCAATCGATTGCCTTCCACGCGAATATCCGCGCCCATGCGTCGCAATTCTTCCACATGCATAAACCGGCTCTCGAACACAGTCTCGGTGATAACACTCGTACCTTCGGCTAGGCTCATCAATGCAACCATCTGCGCCTGCATATCGGTGGGAAACCCTGGAAAAGGCAAGGTCCTCAGGTCAGTCCCTCTTAGTTTATCCGGCATAGTCAGACAAACCGAGTCTTTTCCTTCCTGTACATGGGCCCCAGCCTCACGCAGTTTCATCAGGACTGTTTCGAGGTGAGTCGGACGACAGTGTGTTGTGGTCACATCCCCATGAGTCATGGCCCCTGCAGCCAGATACGTACCCGCCTCAATACGATCTGGGATCACTTCGTGGTCTCCACCATGCAGTTCGCGCACTCCCTCTATCGTGATCACGTCGGTTCCTGCACCATAAATTCGCGCACCACGCTTGACGAGAAAGTCGGCCAGGTCCACGATCTCCGGCTCCTTGGCCGCATTTTCCAGCATGGTGACCCCTTCAGCAAGTGACGCCGCCATCATGAGGTTTTCAGTACCGGTCACCGTCGGTGTATCACAGTAAATGCGCGCACCCCTCAATCGTTTCGCCTTGGCCGTGATATAGCCATGTTCAATGGAAATGTTAGCCCCTAGTTTTTCCAATCCCGCCAAATGAAGATTCACCGGTCTGGAACCGATTGCACAGCCTCCAGGAAGAGACACCTTGGCCTCACCCCAGCGCGCAACCAGCGGCCCCAGCACCAGAACCGACGCTCGCATGGTCTTGACCAGATCGTATGGAGCTTCCGTTGATGCAATCACATCGGTTTGAATTACGGCTCGGTTACCCTCGTGCAACACTTTTACCCCGAGAATCCCCAGAAGCTTTCCCATCGTCAGGACATCCACGACCCTCGGAACATTCGTGATGACACATTCCCCGCCTCCCAGAATGGTCGAAGCCAAGATCGGAAGCGCGGAGTTTTTTGCACCACTAATGCGAACTTCCCCGGCTAACCTATTGCCGCCGTTGATGAGAATTTCATCCATACCGTGGTCCTAACCTGCCCGCCGCGCGATCATCACCCGTTCGATGCCGGCTTCGTCTTTGACCGTCTGAAGCCCTGCGTAGCCCCCTGCTCGTTCCGCAGCCTGTCGCACAAGTGGAGCTTGGCCTTGACCAAGTTCCATGACGAGCAATCCACCGGGCACGAGGAATAGTCGTGCATCGTCGAGCAATCGTTCATGGAACTCCGTTCCCCTCTGCCCAGCCACCAATGCCAGCCGTGGCTCAAAATCCCGAACCTCGGGCTGCAAATCGGCCCAGACTGCTTCAGCGATGTACGGAGGGTTGGATACGATCGCATCCACCGCACCTACCAAATTACATTCGCGCAAGGCAGATAAGAAATCCCCTTCCTTCCAAGTAATGCTGTCGCTGACTCCGTGTCTCTCCGCATTGCCCCTTGCAACAGTCAACGCGTCTCCGGAGCAGTCCAGAGCAAAAATCCGCATGCCGCTCAGGATGGTCGCCAAGGTCACAGCCACACACCCGGAACCTGTTCCCACATCGACCAGCACGGCACCTTCCGCCAACCCTCCCTCTCTGACAACCGCTTGGACAAGGAGTTCGGTCTCAGGCCGAGGAATCAGCACCGCCGAATTCACATGAAAGTCGAGGCCGCAGAATTCCTGTGTTCCCAAGATATACTGGAGCGGTTCGCGCGCCATTCGCCTCGATACTACTGATTCGGCACGAGCCAGGTCATCGCCCGACACCGCTTGGTCTCTGCGACTTACCAACTCGTGATGTGTCTTTCCCAAAGCGTAGGCCAACAACCAGAGCGCTTCTTGAGACGCATTTGTGGATCCCGATGTATCCAAAGCGCGTTGGGCCCACGTGATCAACAGGCCAATCGTCTTCGGATCTGCAGTAATGGGGGCGGGCATCGTTACACTTTGGCGGTTTCGGCCTGCTGCTGTTGGGCCTTGAGCGCTTGAATGATCTCGTCGAGATCACCTTCCATCACCAATTCCAGCTTGTGAAGCGTCACGCCGACTCGGTGATCCGTGACGCGATTCTGCGGAAAATTGTAGGTTCGAATTTTCTCGCTTCGTTCTCCGGTCCCCACCTGAGACTTTCTGTTCTGAGCGATCTCCGCTTCTTGCCTTTCCCGTTCGGCTTCGACAATCCGGGCGCGCAAAGTGCGCATGGCTTTGGTGCGATTTTTCAACTGCGACCGCTCATCTTGGCAGGTCACGACCACACCGGTTGGCAGATGCGTAATGCGAACGGCCGAATAGGTGGTGTTCACACTCTGTCCACCGGCCCCGGATGAGCAAAATGTATCGATCCGCAAATCCTTCGGATCAATCTGCACATCCACTTCGTCAACTTCCGGCATGACCGCCACCGTCACGGTCGACGTGTGAATGCGACCACTCGCTTCGGTAACCGGGACCCGCTGCACCCGGTGAACGCCAGCTTCATACTTAAAATGGCTGTAGGCTCCCTTGCCTTCGATTAATGCAACAACGTTCTTATAGCCTCCAATGCCTGTTTCAGACGCTTCGACCGTATCGACCTTAAACCCTTTCTTTTCTGCGTACTTGACATACAAGCGAAATAGCTCTCCGGCAAATAAGCCCGCCTCGTCCCCACCGGTCCCAGCTCGAATTTCCAGCACCAGACTCTTTTGGTCCCGTGGGTCTCTTGGAATCAAGAATTCCCTGACTTGTTCCTCAAGTTCCGCCCTCTGTCGCTCCAGCTCAACCTTTTCCTCCGCCGCCAGCTTGTGCAACTCACCGCCGGCCGACGGGTCGGCAAGAATCCCCATCGCATCTTCCAGCTGCTTCGCGTATTCATGGTAGGCTCCAAAGAGCCTGGCTGCTGGTTCGAGATCGGTGCGTTCCTTACTCAGTTTGTGCAACAAGCTCGGTTGGGTCGCAACGGACGGATCCATGAGTTGATCGGTCAACTCCTGAAACCGTGATGCGAGGCTCCCCCATTTCTTGAGTAACGCTGTTTCCATCGTTTCGTACCTAGACCTTCACAGCGACACCACTGCAACAAAAAAAGAGACCCTGCTTCAGACTCGAAGCAGGGTCTCTTTTTTACCCAGGTGATGAGCTACTTACCTTTCTTCGCGTACTTCTTTTTGAACCGCTCAACACGTCCTTCAGTGTCCACAATCTTTTGGGTGCCGGTGAAGAACGGGTGGCAATTGGAACAGATATCGATGCTGATGTCACCGATGGTCGAACGTGTCTTGAACGAATTCCCGCAGGCGCAGTGAACGGTCGCCTCACGATAGAGTGGATGAATGCCCTTCTGCATGACGTGGAACTCCTTACTGAAGAATTACAACCGCCTCTGGCCCATTCCCAAAGGGGAGCACTTTATCTGAAGGGAGCATAAGAAACAAGCAGCCCATTATCGATTCATCGATTGCAGGAACTCCTGATTGTTCTTGGTACCACCGATCTTGTCCATAAGGAATTCCATTGCTTCCATGGTCCCCAAGGGGCTGAGCACCTTGCGCAGAATCCACATCTTGTTAAGCCGATCCTTGTCCACCAACAGTTCTTCTTTTCTCGTCCCGGACTGACTGATATCGATCGCCGGGAAGAGGCGCTTGTCGGCCAGACGGCGATCTAAGTGCACCTCCATGTTGCCGGTTCCTTTGAATTCTTCGAAGATGACATCGTCCATGCGGCTGCCGGTATCCACAAGTGCAGTTGCCATGATGGTGAGGCTTCCGCCGTTCTCGATATTGCGAGCGGCTCCAAAGAAGCGTTTGGGCCGCTGTAGCGCGTTGGAATCCAGGCCTCCTGAGAGCACCTTGCCGCTGGGCGGCGCAATGGTGTTATAGGCGCGAGCGAGGCGCGTGATGCTGTCCAGCAGGACGACGACGTCCTTCTTGTGCTCAACGAGCCGCTTTGCCTTCTCCAGCACCATTTCCGCGACTTGAGCATGCCGCTGAGCCGGCTCATCGAAGGTGGAGCTGATGACTTCCGCCTTGACCTGACGTTGCCAGTCGGTCACCTCTTCCGGTCGTTCGTCGATCAGTAGGACGATAAGAGTCACTTCTGTATGATTCTTGATGATCGCTCGGGCGATCGCCTGCAGCAGCATCGTCTTGCCGGTACGAGGAGCAGCCACGATCAACCCACGCTGGCCCTTGCCGATCGGAGTCGTCAAGTCCATCACACGGGTACAATACTCCTCTCGGTCGAATTCGAGATTGAGTCTCTCCTCTGGATATAACGGGGTGAGGTTATCAAACAGGATCTTATCCCGCGCGATCTCGGGGTCTTCATAGTTGACCTTTTCAACCTTGAGCAAAGCAAAATACCGTTCGCTCTCTTTCGGCGGACGGATCTGCCCCGATACGATGTCACCCGTGCGCAGGTTGAACCGACGAATCTGCGAGGGTGAAATGTAAATGTCGTCGGGACCCGGCAGGTAATTGGAATCTGGCGCCCGCAAGAAGCCGAATCCGTCTGGAAGGGTTTCCAGAACTCCCTCTCCAAAAACCACGCCGTTTTTTTCGGTCTGAGCCTGGAGAATCGCAAAGATCAACTCCTGCTTCCTCAAATTGGCAGCCCCCTCGATCTTCAGCTCACGGGCTACATCGTTGAGATCCGCGATTGACTTCTGTTTCAATTCTGCAAGATGCATCACTTCCCCCCTAGCTACTGACATACGACTCCTCTTGAGCCATGGTGTTGATACTCTCCGAAATACACTCAAACTGATTGGTCATGCGAAACGTGTCTTTATCTTGGCGACGAGCCTTAGGTTTTGGTCTGTTGGGTTGGGATAACTTGTGGAAGTTCTTTGTCTGATTTTGTGTAGGGAAATAGCGTTGTCTTTTATCCCCCGATGTTCACTGCCCACGCGAGATCTTTGGTCGGCCTTCTGATCACTTGGCTCGCATGCTGCTAGACTTGATTCGAGACAGGTTCCGGAGTTGAAATTCTTCGCTGGAGAGAATCAATCGCCTGAATGCTGGAGTGATAATACTCACGCAGGGTTCTGTTGTCAACTAGCATCTAGAATTTAGTTCTGTCTGCTCATGAGGAATAATTTATCCTGATTCACGGGTTGTTCCCTGAATTTAAAGTGTGTTACACAGTATCAACTATATACGGCGAGTACGACATGGCACGTGACGAAAACGAAACCAGCCCGGGCCGCGTGTTTTCCCTCCTCGAAGCTAATCAGCTCATCCCTCAGCTCCAGTCGCATCTGTCAACCGTCCGAGAAGGTAAAACCGTCCTTATCCGAACCCGCGAGGAGGTGAGCAAAGCATCGGCCAATGCATGTTTCGGAGGTGGGACACCGGCTGGCGTTTCCTACGTGAAATGCCTCCAGGGCATCAGCGCCAACCTCCATGCCATCCATGAGTTGGGAGTTGTTGTAAAGGACATCGATCTTGGGCTATGCGACTTCCCGCATATCCGTGATGGTCGAGTCGTCTACTTGTGCTGGAAACTTGGCGAGAAAGAAATCCGCTGGTGGCACGAAGTCACATCCGGATACAACGATCGTTGTCCTATCGAAGAAGATCCCGCCTAAGTATTCCTCAAGAGGGTTCAGAAAGCAGCCCCCTGGGCGGCACAGCAGGTTACGGCATGAAGTTCGTCATTATCGGGTACGACAGCCCAGAGGGGGAAGCCAGACGGAAAATCCATCGGACCGCCCACTTAGCGAACCTCGAACCGCTGGATAGGCAAGGGCGAGTCGTCCTCGCAGGCCCTCTTACGGATAAAGCCGGAAGCCTTCTGGTGCTAGAGTTTGAGACGCGAGAGGAGGCTGAAAACTTCATCAACCATGACCCCTATACGGTTTATGGTGTCTTTGAACGAGTTGAAATTCACCCGTTTCTTCAGGTTTTCCCCAAATCGCCCTCATAAGGTCCGTTCACTCATTCTCCAGATTTGGCCTCCTCTTTCGCAGCATTGTCCCATGCTAAACCGAGCGGTATAGTTCTCCTATGAATTTTCGGCGTGTACTACAGATTGTTTTCGTCGTCGCCTCATTTATCATGTATCAGCCTGCATGGGCTTCGGAAACCACGGTAGTGACTGAGGGACGTTATGTGATGGGAGATAGCGACACCCTCACAATAGCTGAGGAACGAGTCCTTCGGCTGGCTCAGCGCAGAGCGATTGAAGAGGCCGGACTGTATATCGAGTCCACATTTCAAGACATAGAAAAGGCCTCTTCCGGCAAGAGCTTCCAGTCCAGTTCATCGGAGATCCGGACGATTGCTGCCGCGATCACAAAAACCGAAATCCTGGAATCACGGTGTTCCTTCGACAATGACCGACTAAGTTTCTATATCCGTATCCGTGCAGCCGTCGACCTCGACAATCTTCAAGCCGCAGTTCGACGATGGCAATCCGAGAAGCGATTTGCGGAACATTTTCGTCGGCTTCAGAGCGAGAATGCAGAACTCAAGACCCAGCTCCGTAAGCTACGAGCTACTCCTACCGGCGTGCAAACACTCACCATTGAGCCGCTGAGTCATACAAAAGATCGCGAACAGGCTCGGATATTGGTCGAGAAAGCGATTCTCTCTCAACACCTTCCCCAAAAACTCGATTTGCTCTCACAGGCAGCTGCTTTGGACCCCCAGTCCGTGGAACCTCTGATCGTGCGTGGACAAACTTATTTGCGGCTCGCATCCGCTGCTTACTCGAACAAGTCCAGACCGAGTGAATATTCCAAATATATCGACAATGCTCGAATGGATTTCGATCGAGCCATTCTAATCGATCCAAAGAATACCTGGGCCCTCCTCGGTCAAGGAGACGTCAACACGTGGCTGCATCGACCTGTCGAGGCAGCTCACGCATTCGAACAAGTACTCGAATTGGATCCTTTTTTTGATTTAGCACGTTATCGCCTCATCAATCTGTGTACCACCGAGGCTCGCAAATTGGTGTCCATGAAGCAGTGGTCATCCGCTCTTACCGTCTTACAAAAGTGCTTGTCCCCTAACACTCCTGACAGTTGGATTCCATATCAAAAAGAGGCCTATTTGCTCAGGAGCGACATCTACAAGAAGTTGAGCCAGCCGACCCAAGCAATCGATGATCTTCGTGTGATCCTACGAGCCGATCCCACTGATAGGCAGGCATTGCTCGCGAGAGCCTCGCTTTTCCAGCAAGAACTGCAAGGGCGTTCTGCAAAAGATGACCTCGAACGCGCGTGCATGCTCGGAGCAACGCCTGCCTGTGAACAGCTTCCGTAGCAACATTTCTCCCCACGCTCGCCGGTTGATTTCGGCTGAATTCCGGGTGCATCATGCCGATCGACTTCTGTCGTCTGACATGTCATGACCCCGTCCGCTAAGTTTGACAATCCGAAAGATGGACAGCTACAATGGCTCGGGCCTTGGCGTCGATGGGCGTCGATGTTTGATCAATTTCCATCGGCACAAAGGATGAGGACAAAGGACCTAAAGCCTCCGCCAAACAGTGGCACGAAAGCTCCTAGAGGTGGGTCTTCTGTGGTCTTGAACACACGTGAGGAAACAGCTTAGAGTGTGTCAGAGAATTAAGTACGTGAAAAGCCACCGTTTCTTTCATCAACAAAATTTTTCCCGGAGTGTAAGGTTGTGATGAGTGATTATCGTGTGCTTCCAGGACCAGAACACTTCCTCCCCCCAGCTGCCGCAAGCATGGGAATTCGATTACCGAATCCAGGCGAAGCCCATATCAATGGCGTGATTACCTCGGAAGAAAATGCCTATGAAGAAGCAGCGCGTCAGTTCTTAATGGCAAAAGTACCGACGATCTTCCCCGGGCCCTTGGTGCTTTGGGCATGGAACGAAAAGGCCGCAAAGAAAGCGACGGCCATTCGGCATCTTTTTAACACGCTGAAGGAATGCGTTCAGCCAAACCAAAAGCCGATGTTGATTCCAATGCCGGACTACCGTCCCAAGTATCCAAAGATCAACCCCGAAATCGAGATCAACCCGAATCATCCAAATTTGACGATCTGGCACAACAAGATCGACTGCTGCGTATTTATCGGCGTCCATTGTCATCAAGCCAATCTATCGCTGAAGATTATTCGTGGAGGGACATCCTGCTATACTATCGCCATGTGCGCGCAGGCCGGCCATGAAGATGCTATGCTTTCATTCCGCGATGCATCGGTCGACAAGATCATGCGATTGGCCGACACCATAAAGCGCTTGAAAGGGACCGTCCAACCAAAACTGACGCCGGTGAAGAACGCCGTCTCAGATTGATCCTTTTGAACCTGTCTGTGCGTGAAAGGAGGCTGGGTCCATGGCAGAAACAAAATCCCTCATTGGGACACAAAATAAAAAAGGTCAGACCTATACTGATACCTGGAAAATGATGAATGAGGCTCCGCGTACGCCTTCATTCTTCACAGGCAGTGAAGTCATCAAGGAAGCTCTCCGTCGGGCAAGTTGCGATGTCATGATCGCGTATCCGATCACGCCGCAGAGTGAAGCCGCTGCATTGATCGGCGAATTATTTGCCGAAGGCTATATCGGAGACTACTTTCGCGGCGAGAGCGAATTTGCCGTCATGTCGCAATGCGCCGGTTCCGCGTTTGGCGGAGCCCGTGTGTTCACGACAACAGCGGGACCGGGCACCATGCGGGCCATGGAGAACTTCCCGATGTGGGCCGGCGCCAGATTGCCGATTCAGATGATTGTCACCTGTCGAGGGATCAACTCACCGCTCTCGATTCAGCCAGACACGCTCGAAATCGCCTACCTGCTGAACACCGGAATGTTAGTGTGGCATGCAGAGACGGCTCAAGACTTCTTCGATTGGATTCTGAAGGGTTACATGGTGTCGGAGGAGCCGGAGGTGCACCTTCCACTCGCACTGTGCTGCGACGGGTTCTTTGTCACCCACACAAAAGACGTGGTGAATCTGACGCCAGCGGACATGTGCCTCCCACCATATGACCCCTACCGGTCTCCCGTACCTTGTATGGATATGGAGTGTCCGCCTGTTCGGATGATGCGCGACCCGTTTGTCATGAAGAGCAACTACATCAGCTATGCAACACATGCTAGCTGGCAGCAAGAAATTTGGGCTGCTGTCGAACGCTCGCGAAAACATTCGATCCATTGGCTGAATGGTCTGATCGACACGGAAAATACGGACGCAGACATCGTAATCGTAGCTTCAGGCACAGCCGTTTCTCAGGGTCGAGAAGCGATTCGGTTGTTGGAAGATGAAGGAGTGCGCTGCGGCCTCGTGAAGGTGAAGACTTTGCGTCCCTGGCCGGAAGAAGAAATTCGTGAGGCCACCAAGAACGCGAAGCACATCTTTGTTCCGGAGTTCAACGTGACCGGCTGGCTGGCCAAAGAAATCCGGGCCACCGTCCCAAATCCTCATCGAGTTCATGCCGGTCCACATGTTTGTGGAGGCATGACGATGCCGCCGGAGATCATTGTGTCTGAAATCAAGACGGCCCTCGGGATGAAAACTTTCTCCCTGGCTGGTCGTGGAAGCTGAGTCATATTGACTGTGAACCTGTCCGCTCTCACGAGCGACATTGAGGAGGCCTATATATGAGCAAGGAGCGTATTCAAATATCCGAAGCCCTGTACGACATTATGCCATCGGACTATCAGGACCTCGTGAAGAGCGCGACATACGGCAAGGATGACCGCGGTTGGAAGGACATCGGGACATCGAAGGAGCTGATTGAGCAGCATTCGCTCTGCGCCGGCTGCCCCGAGTCCATGGCCTTCCGTTACATATTGGCCTCTCTCCCCAATCCCGAGGACACGGTTATGGTCGGTTCGACCGGCTGTACCAGTCTGGTATTTCCAATGGTTGCCGTCCATAACATCCACTCGTTGTTTGGAAACCAAAATGCGATCGCATCGGGCCTTAAACGTGCCCTCAGCGTCAGATTCCCAGGCCGTGTAAAAGACGTCGTCGTCCTCGCCGGTGACGGGGCGACGGTCGACATCGGTCTGGATATGACATTGCAGGCCTGGTTCCGACAAGAGAAGTTCACCACCATCTGCTTCGACAACGAGCTCTATGCCAACACCGGCGGACAGGAGAGCGGGCTTATGCAGAAAGGCTTTGTCGCAAAGATGGCGCCGGTCGGGAAGTTATTCGATAAGGTACGACTGCCGGAGATCGCCCGTGAGTCCGGCTGTCACTATGTGGTGAACTGCACGGTCAGCAAACCATCCCTGGTCGAGAAGGTTATCCGCAACGCCGTGCACATAGCCCGAGAAATCGGCCCGACCTATCTCCAGCTCTACACTCCATGCATTCTCGAAATCGGCAAGAACAGCATGGAAGGCTTGCAAGAAATGCGTGACTCTGAGAAGCCGACCGAGCGGTTCGCGTATAAGGAATACATCAGCGATCCGGCGAAGCAACTGTTGGCCGAATTGGCCGCCAAGGATAAAGAACGGAAGGCAGCCGCTAAGCAGTTGGCCGCACAGGCACAAGCCAATTAGAACGGGAGGCCATTGATGATCAAGAAGCGACTTAATATCCGGATGTCAGGTTTAGGCGGACAAGGTGCCGTCACCGCCGCTCACGTCATGGCCATGGCCGCCAATAGGGATGGAAAGTTCTCCATTTCGAACCCATTTTTTGGTGCCGAGAAACGCATGGCTCCGGCAGAGAGCTATTGCCGGATCGGAATCGAACGAATCTACGATCGAGGGGAACTCGTGTTTCCGGATGTGATCCAGGTGTTCCATCCTCAGGTCATTACAATGGGTAAAAGTTACACCATGCCGTTCTATTCAGGCATCAAAGAAGGCGGCGTGGTCATCATCAACTCCGATGTTCCACTGCTTTCCGAAGAGGATATCCAGCGTCTTAAAGATTTGAACGTTGCCGTGTTCTATATTCCCGGCACACAGATCGCGATCGAAATAGCCGGAACGGAGTTGTCGACTAACATGACCATGATCGGTTCCGTCGCCGGTATCACCAAGTGCGTATCGATGGAAGCTCTAGATGGCGCGCTCCAGGAACGATTCGGCAAGAAGTTCGTCGCCTCGGGCGGCACCGCCTCGCTGGACGAAGCCATCAAGAAAAAGTTTGCAAAGAAGGAAATGCTTCTGGCAAAGAATTTGGCAACCGTCAAGCGTGCATACGATATCGCCAGTGAGTGGGCGGAAAAGAACAAGATCGAATTGCGGGTCGGCACTCCGGCCGTCGCTGCGTAAGAGAAGGAATCACCTTGCATGTATAATGTCGCACAAGTCATCGATGAGAAATGCACGGCCAAGAAAGGTTGCCGGCTGTGCATCATGTACTGTCCTGAGGCTAATTGTTTGGACTTGAACACGAGCAAGATGGTAGCTGAGGTGTTCATCGACCGCTGCAAAGGCTGCGAACTATGTGTGGTCGTCTGCAACGCCGCCAAGCACGAAGCGATCGTGATGCAAGCTGTCAGCGCCAGCGGTCAGCTCATGTCGAAAAAGGGAGAATCCGCAGCTTTGGGGCAAGCCTATCAAGGTTGACCGAATTCGGTTTGAATGACAAAACCCCATGGCGCCAACGCTATGGGGTTTTTTGTTGGTAGTCAGCGAGGACCTTATGGAGAATGAAGACAACGTCATCGGGGAGCTGCTCCGGGAAATCGCCGCCTTGATCGGCGAATACCCAAAGGCTATTGAGCGACGGGCAGCGGTCATCCAAGCCACAGGCAAAGATCCCGAGCTCGTCGAGAAGCTCGTCAAGGCCGCCGACACCATGCGCGATAGTGGCAACCTTTACCTGACGTGGGCCAAACATTACGCCGCCTTGGCTGAAGGCAACACCGACGCCTCCTCCGACGAAGACGAAACCGATGATTTCGACGTTTAAAAAATCTCCCTATTCCTCAAAGAGTTTTGCTAAAATGCCTTCCTCCTTTGCTGAAATCACTGTTCCCCGGTAGCTCAGTTGGTAGAGCAGCCGGCTGTTAACCGGCTGGTCGCAGGTTCGAGTCCTGCCCGGGGAGCCACTGCCTTTCTCCTATAACTCTCCATTTCGTATCCTTATCAGGCTGTTCTCGGCTGGCTTGACGTGGTTCAACAGCCACTTCAAGCGTTCGGATACCGAATCCCTGTCCGATATCGATCGCAACAATTTACTTAGGTGGCTGATTTCGAGGAGGCACTCCGCTATAACCTCCAGCCATTTTGTCCACCCTCATTGGGCAGAGTCACGTTCACGAGTCGGTAGGAGAATCCGCACCGGCGGAACCGCCGGAGAAAGAACAGTGCTACATGAGTTACTTGTGTTGTACCATTGGCCGCTATTCTCTCACGGTTGTGATGCTAGTCTTCGTGCTGTTCAGCAGCCCAGCCCAAGCCGAGCGGTATGTGGCAGGGCAGGCTGGAGCCACCTTTAACCCTAAAAGCGGCAGTCAACGTGTCAGATCGCCTGGGTCCCTCGTCAGCATCATGTTCCGCTACCAGATAGGTCGATTGGAACCATACGCAGGGGGATGGCTGGGTTCAACTTCGGGATCTGCTTCCAGCATAACGACCGCTGTGAAAAGGAAGGGGTTCGCTCTACACAAACTCTCAACACAGCCAAGAGGAAGGACCGACTTGATCAGCATCAGAAAGAACGGTCGATTAGTACTTATAGTTCCATCGACAATCGTCGATAGTGTCCTGGCCTCCTCATTCTAGACCGTTGCCTATGCTGTCACCGAAGCCAACCGGCTATTGATCGCTCGTACGCCCACTCCACTCTTCAGCACGATCTCACAAACATGATCCAGTCGCTCGATATGCTCGTAAGCCGCCCAGGGATCCATGGCGACCGAACAAACTCCGTGATTTGCCTGCCCCACAATGTCGAACTCAAGCGTGCCATCTTTTCCAAGACCTAAGCCCTCCGACGTTGCATCGGCCAGATCACGAGATAAAGCCGGCAGCGGCGGGACCGTGGGCCCTACTCTGGTGTAGCGGGCAATTTCCGGAAATTCCGAGCTGATTGCCTGCAAGTCGATCCCTGCATAGATAGCCGCCACAACGTGCGTGGCGTGGACATGAACGACGGTGCGCGTCCGCTTGGAATCACGCTGCAGATTCCAGTGCATCCACAGTTCTCCCGATGGCTTTTGTCCATCTCTTACGCTGGGGACCAGCCGACCGGTCAACGGATCGGTAATAATTTCCAGCCTGACGACATGCTCAGGGTGAACGATCGTCTTGCGCCAACTGGAGGGCGTGATGTACAGATACCTCCCTTCCCGCTTCCTCATACTGATATTGCCGTCTCTCGTCGTGATCCAACCTCGCTCATAACAACGTCTCATGACATCGCCGATGGCCGTCAGCATGATTCCTCCATTTAAAACACAGAATAGCTCTGATATGGTTTGGTTATCGGCGTCTTAAGCCGACTTTGGAGCCGTCTTCAAAGCGCACCATCACAGGAGTGCACATTGTACACCATGAACGATGACATGATCACCGACATCGCTTCGTCGTTTCAACCGCCATTACCCCTCCGGAACGCTCATCTCATGACCCTCGTCCCCCGCTACGTGCCGCGGGACACGTCCTTGGCAGGATTGCCTCAGGAGTCGCGTTACTTTCCTGTTGAGCCACATGCACAGCTTCTGGGATTCTGCCATTGGCAAGACGATCGCAAGGCGTCCGCCACAGTGGTGCTGGTTCACGGCCTTGAGGGCTGCAGTGAATCGCGATACATGCGCGGCATTGCTGCAAAGGCCTATCGCACAGGCTTCAACGTCATCCGCATGAACCAGCGTACGTGCGGCGGCACGGAACATCTCTCCTCGACCCTTTATAACAGCGGCCTGAGCGGAGACTACCGGGCTATCGTGAAGGAGCTGGTACAACGCGATGGCCTCGAACGGATCTGGTTAGTCGGATATTCCATGGGTGGGAATCTTGTACTCAAAGCAGGTGGCGAGTTTGGCCGGACCGAGCCCGCGCTGACGGGAGTCGCAGCAGTATGCCCGAACATCAACCCGGCCGTTTGTGCTCGTGCATTGGAGGAGCCTCGTAATTTCATCTATCATCGCCACTTTCTCATGCGGTTGAAATCGAGATTGCGGAGAAAGGCGGCCCTGTTACCTAGGAAATGGGATCTTTCGCAACTCGATCGGATCGCCACGATCAGCGAATTTGATGATCGCTACACGGCTCACGATGGAGGCTATCAAAACGGCGCCGATTATTACGATCGGGCAGGCGCACGCCATGTGCTCGATGCCATCGCAGTTCCTACCCTCATTATTACGGCGCAAGACGATCCGTTTATTCCATACTCGATGTTCACCGCCCCGACGATTAAGCGGCACCGTCACATTCGTGTGGTCGCGCCTCGCTACGGAGGTCATTGCGGGTTTTTTCACCGAGGCCTGAACGGAGAAGACCCGTACTGGGCGGAGAACCGCATCGTGGACTTTTTACTGGGGCTGCTGTGAGAGCCCCTCACTCAAGCTCGTCTCATGCATGACAAAGTGAGTGACTACACGATCACGCTTTGTAAGTGGGTCCGCACATCTTCCAGATAGGTCTTAAACGGGTCCGGCATGGGAAACGGGGCATGACCGCGCACTTGGAAAATCGACCAGTTGATGACATAGGGAGGGAACAATCCATCAGGCGCTGGAAACTGATCCATTCCTGAGGCTGGCCCCTCATTCAGGAGATGTCTGACCAGTTCACTGCGGCCGTAGGCACGCGTGTTTTTCGGCGCCGTTTCCATCGCCAGATGGATGAGGCGGTCTGTCGTTACCCGAGGGGCACGCCCCTCTTCCAATAATCCATGATACAACCCTTTCTCGTGATTCAGATTGTGATACTCCAAATCCAAGCTTTTCATCATGGGATCGACCCAGTCGACATGTTCCGCTTCTCGAAAGCATTCCAGCAACCACAGTTTGGACGCCCAGTCGACACGCCCGACGAGCTTTTGATAATCGCCGCGCAGGTCATGGAGCACCGATGCCCATTGGACAAGCACCCAATCGGTTTCTTCATCCTGCCCCTTGCAATACCGAACCGCACAGTCAAGAAACCGTTCTTGAATATCCAAAGCCGACATCGTTTTTTGAGACTGCAACTGGATCAACCAGCGCCGTTCTTGATCCTGGGAAATCTCTTGGAGCGCGTCCACCGGCTCGTCGATCTCTAAATCCTGAGGCGCATGTCCTTCCTCAATGAGCTGCAGCACCAGCCCTGTCGTTCCGAGCTTCAATGCCGTCGCATATTCGGCCATATTGGAATCGCCCAGCAGCAGATGAATCCTTCGGTATTGATTGGGATCGGCCAAAGGCTCATCTCTCGTGTTCACGATGGCTCGATTGTGTTGCACCCATTCGAAGAAATCGTTCACGATATAGTCGGCACGTTGGGAGATTTGAAAGGGCAGCTCCGATACATGATGCACACCGAGAGCCGAACGTGGAAGGATTAACCGATCCG
This sequence comes from Nitrospira sp., assembly GCA_029194675.1. Classification (NCBI taxonomy): domain Bacteria; kingdom Pseudomonadati; phylum Nitrospirota; class Nitrospiria; order Nitrospirales; family Nitrospiraceae; genus Nitrospira; species Nitrospira sp. The sequence goes on from JARFXP010000005.1 coordinate 110,125, forward strand.
TCTGAATCCAGGCATCTTGTGGAGCGGCGGAACCGACACGCCCGGAGCCGGTAAAAATCTGCCGGGTCACAAGAAACGTCACGAGTGGAGCAAGCCCGCGCCTCGAAAAAGGAAACCGTCGAGATACCAGATAGTTCTCATGCGAGCCGAAAGTCGCGTCGGTTTCATGATCGATGTTGTTCTTGATCAAGGACACCTGTTCTGAGAAGCCGAGCTCTTCGAGAGCTTGCTGTAGCAGGTGATCTCCGGCACGATCGGACGCCACGACATCGGTGAGAGAATGACATTCCGGCGAGGCATACTCCAAATGCCCCATGTCCAAATAGATTCGTCCGGCGTTGGCGAGAAATCCCCCATTGCCGGGAGGCTCATCATGCCCACGATGATGAAGGTCGAGGACGCCTCTTCGCTGGACATGGAACAGCTGGTCACGGAGCCTATGGGCAAACCAGGTCGGTGAATGATCAGGGTGATCCTCGTGAATCAAGAGCCCGTATTCAGTCTCCAAGCCGAAGATACGGTTTAACATGAGATCACGAGAGTGATGGGTTCAGATCCGTCGGGAGCACTGCTTCCAACTCATCGGCCTCAAGAGCTCGATACTTGGATGGTCCTTGCACCTGTCGATCCAGCAGAGCACATTCCATCGTCTTTTCGGCAATGCACCGACGCACATGCGCATATAGAGTCTCCGCATCAGTCACCTGCTCAGTCGTGTCGATCATTGCTTCGTTATGGCCTTCGCCATCCTCCAGTGCCGATCGTTGCGCTCGATCACCGATCGCCCACGTACGAATCGCCGCACCCACAGCGTCCTTCAGGGACACGATGGACTGTTGCCGGACATACCCGATCATTCTCTGCTCTACCACCGACGTAGCGGCAAGCACCGCACACCGACTCTTTTCCTCAAAAGTACCGTCGTAGTTGATCGTCAAGAAGCCGTCTCTCCCAGCTTTCTGGCTCAATTCTGCCAGGAGGATTTTCACGATGAAGGGGGCTTTGAACACCTCTTCGAACGCTTGTTTGATGACCGGCGCGATGCCGTACTTCACCAGGCGGCTCCCGGTCACATCGGAAGCGGAACGATTGAATCCTTCGACGTGAGCCATTTCCAGCAGATTGAACCGCAGCTTCTCCAGGTCGGCCGGGTGCCCCATACCTCCCAGGGCTAAACGATCGTAAATCTCATATAACTTAGGCGTACCTTTGCTCATTGTCATGAGCAGAATGCCGTGCTCGTACGCGACCCCGACGACGGGTGTGCCCTCCTTAAGCTGATCGTCCAGGTATTGCCGGCGATTTCCGACTGCTTCCACCCATCGATATGGCTCTTCATACATAACTAATGCCCCTTACACACTTCGCGCAACCCTTGATTCAAACAGCGATCGGAGCTGAAGATCCGGCATCGCTCTGACACCACCGGCCGTGATGAACTTAATGACCGGATAGAGACCGGCATCACGGTTGACTCCGCCGGTCGCACTGTCGAATTCTGCGGCACTCGTCAATAGTCGCAACGCCTGAACGGTTGCCTGCTCTTCCGGCATCGTGCTCAAGGGCTGTTCGCCCCATGTATTCAAGTAATGAAGGATCCCTCGGATTGTCGATGAGCCGGACCCCGATACCGCATATTCCACTCCCTCGAACTCCGCGCCGAGAATGTCGTAAAAGTAGATTTTCGCTGCCTCTTGCCCGGCATCGTAACCGGCAAAGATCGGGGCTACAGCTCCGGTCCCCGCTAAGGCCGCCGCGACATTCTCCTTCAACAATTTGGAGAGAGCGCGGAGCTTCCCCTCAAAGCTCAGCTCTTGGAGTTGTGTCCGCCGATAATACTTGAAAGAATGTTCAAGGATGCGCGCCATTTCATAGGCGGTCGCGGGCACTCCGGCGATCGCCATCACACTATGTTGGTCGATCTCCAATACCTTATCAGTGCGGTCGTACATCACCATATTTCCGGCGGTCGCGCGACGATCTCCAGCGACCAGAACGCCTTCACGATATTTAAAGGCAAGGATGGTTGTGGCGGTCGTCAATTCCTGCCTTGCTCCCGCCTGCCCCGACACTCCAAACACATATCCTTGCTCTTTCAAAAGCTTATAGAAATCACCCTGTATGCCCATCTGTTCCTCAGTGCTGAGTGCGAAGTGCTGAGTGCTGACTCCGACTGGAACAGCATCACTCTGAGTCTGCTCCCCGCGCAGCACTCAGAACTCAGCACTGCTTCACTACTCCCCCGTCCTCTGCCGATACCGTTCTGCCTGTTTGGGATCGACTTTCCGCATTCGCTTCATCAGATTGTCCTTGTCCGGCGATCCCGTCTCTGGGCGGCGTGGTCCACTTCCTTCTTCTGGGCTGGGAGATTTTGGCATGGGATCGACTGGACCCTCGCGCCGTTCCGGCATCATGTTGTGTTTCATGTCCCCGTATCCTTTCTGCGACTCCACGCTGTCAGCGCATCAGCCGGTGAATGGGCATGTTGGAAGATGTCTGTACACCGTCGGACTTCCTGCGGATTGAAGAGGTCCCCCATGTCCAAATGATGGGTGCGAAGCCCGCCCGCGAACTGAATCCGTTCCCACTGCATCGACGTAATCTGATTCGAAAATTTCTGCACGCAGAGTCCACGCAGCCCGCCACGAGTATCGCTCGGGCCGTTCTGAAGCGCTTCATCGATCGCCTCGTCGGTCGTCATCCGCCAAGCTTTCCCATCTGCTTCCAGTCCCAGATAGAGGCCCTGTTCCGGGTCCACGTTGTGATACTCCAAGTCCAGGCTGGCCAACCAGGGATCGTCCCAGCCGATACGTTCTTCCTGCATGAACGTTTCGAGCAACCACTGTTTCGTGACCCAGTCCAGCTTCCCCACCAACTGCGAGCGGTCTTGAGACAATAGGCGTAAGGTGTCACTCCACTCGTTCAACAGCCAATCCGATTCCTCATCGGCGCCTGCCAACTCGCGGCCTGCCGCCTCACAGTAACGCTCTTGAAGCTCTAACGCTGAAAGCCTCCGTCCGCTTTTGAGACGAACCGCAGCTTTCAGGTCTGGATCACGCGATAACTGTTTCACTGCGGCCACCGGCTGATCCAGCTCGATGTTCGGCATAGCCCCTCGCTCGATGAGGTCGAGCACGAGTCTGGTCGTCCCCACCTTCAGCGCCGTCGCATACTCGCACATGTTGGCATCGCCGATGATGAGATGGAGCCGGCGAAATTTCCTGCGATCAGCGTGCGGTTCATCTCGGGTGTTGAGAATCGGTCGGTTATGCATCGTGTCGACGCCCAACTCCGCTTCAATAAAGTCGGCGCGCTGCGAGAGCTGATACTGTCCTGGAACATAACCAGACTCCTGTGCTTCGGTCCCGACCTTTCCCGCACCGGCGATGACTTGCCGACTCACCAAGAACGGCACCAAGCCGGCAACGAGAGCCGGAAAGGGAACAGCCCGCGAGACAAGATAATTGTCGTGACATCCATAGCTGTGACCATGGAAATCCGTGTTGTTCTTATACAGTCGGACGTGACCTCCTCCGAGCACGTGATTGCGCCGCTGGGCGGCGCGTAGAACGATACATTCCCCCGCGCGATCTTGGGCAAGCAGAGCTCTGATCGTCCGGCATTCCGGCGTCGAATACTCCGGATGCGTATGATCGTTGTAGAATCGAGCGCCGTTCGGCAACACGAGATCGCTCTTCATTTCATGGAATGAAAAGGGGCGATGGGCATCCATCTTCGCAAACTCATCTTCTTCCTTATCTTGCTGGAGACCGGAGACACGAAAGCCACGAGCATCTTCATGCGGATCTTCGCCGGCATAATCCCACCGGCGTTCAAAAGAAGCTTCCAGATAGGCCCGCACCAATTCCATCGATTCCACGACCGGATCTATCTCGGGTACGTCATCCCTCGTAATTCCATACTCGGTTTCGATGCCAAAAAGACGCATGGTTCGTTAGATGTGAACGGTAAAGCGTGAATCAGGCCCCATCCGGGCCCTCAACCTTTCACCTTGGCTTCTCACATTTCACGTCTTCAGATGATCTGATTCACGGGTCGTTCTTCCGTCTGACGCCCCCGCCGGAACGAGGAAATTCCAATCACCTGTTCCGGGTGATGATCCAGCAGCTTCAGCCACTCCTCCGCAGCATCGTCAGGCGGCAACATGTCACCCTCTCGAAATTCCTCTGAGACGGAATCCAAGAGGTCTTTGGCCTGCAGTCCTGACTGTTGCCCCGACTGAACGGTACGATCGATCGCCTTTTCCTTGGCACGCTGCACGATCGAGGCCAAGATAGCTCCGCTCACCAAATCACCGCGATACAGCACCTTGTTTTGCCCGCTCCTGAGCCGGATCGACAGAAGCCGATTATCCTCCGTTCGATGGAAGATCGACTCAATGATGTCTTCGACGAGCGAGGCCACTGCCTGCATCTGCTCACCGCCCCGCTCCTTCACCAGCACTGGGTCCAGCGGCAGATCCGCAGTCAAATAGACCTTCAGAATCTCGGCTGCAGCGTCCTTGTTCGGCCGACTCACTTTGATTTTCCGATCGATCCGGCCTGGGCGCAGCACCGCCGGATCGATCAAATCAGGGCGGTTGGAAGCTAAAATAATGACGACGTCACGGAGCGATTCGATCCCATCCATTTCGCTGCAAAACATCGGCACGAGCGTATTCGAGATATTGAAGGAGCGCATGGCACGTCGTGTCCCCAAAATCGACTCTGCTTCGTCGATGAAGATAAACGGCAAGGCGCCGTCCTTGCGTCTCGCCCGGGCCTGTTCGAAGAGATCGCGAACCATCCGCTCGGATTCCCCGAGCCACATGTTGAGGATTTCAGGCCCTTTCACATGCAGGAATGCTCCGCTGATCACCGGCGAGCGCTTCGCCGTATCAGCTGTGTGTTCCTGCTTTGATTCACTGACCAGTTTGGCCAAGCTACCGGCTGCCGCTTGGCCGATGAGCGTCTTCCCGCATCCCGGTGGGCCATAGAGAAGAAAGCCCTTCGGTTGGGAAAACTTGAACCGTTCGAACGTCTCCGCATGTAACAGCGGATACTCGATCGCCTTTCGGATGCCGGCGATCGCCTCGTTCTGCCCGCCGATCTGATCCCAGGTGACCTGGGGAGTTTCGCCGAGAAGATGGCGGCTTGCTTTGCGATCCTGCATTTTTTCGATCGCCACACGATGGCTGGGATCGATGCGAATTTCATCGCCCGCCTTGAGCTCCACAGTGACGAGATCGGTCGACCTCTGCAAGATCAACGATTGCCGGCCCATCTCCTGCTCAAACCGCAATCGTCCGTCAGGCATGGCCTCGGCCAGTTTCAAGATAGGGCCGTTACGATCGTACCCGAGCGTCTTGATCACTGCGTAGGCTTCGTTGACCAGAACCTGCGTTCCGACTTTAAGATCCGTATCGAGGACGCGGGGGTCCACGTTGGCATAATACTCGGCCCCACCGACGACGATGCGGGCGATTCCCTCCTCCGGAATATCGAGCAAGGTGCCGATGCGATTGGCCGGTGCCGTCAGTTTGGCGACGACCTCGCTCACTTTCTTGAATTCCAGTTCACGTTGTTGATGAGCGGCTTGAGCCAGCGTCACCGCATGACGCAACTTATACAGCAGCTTCTGTCGAGCATCCCCCTCGGGAAACGTGGCCAGGCATTGCTCAATCAATTCGATTGGATCGGTGCCGGTCTTGAGCAACGGCTCCTCGCTCCGATCGTTGGGTTCATCTTGTTCTGGAGCTCTGCGATCACTCATAGGTGGTCCTTCACGACGCTTGACCAAATGATCCTAACACAGAGCTGTCTTGCAATGCCTTCATACTAATTGACCGCCTGAAGAATCACCGACACTTTCTCACGCCGGTTTCCCCGCAGAATCTCCACGCTGACTTGATCACCGACTTTGTGCGCTTCCATCACATCCATCAGGTCATCGATGGTGGCCACCGGCTTTCCGGCGATCGAGACAACGACGTCGCCGAGTTGAATCTGACCCATCATGGTTTGACGCGCTCCCTTGAGCCCAGCCCGATCGGCGGCACCGCCGCGCGTCACCTTGCCGATAATGACCCCCTTGATCCCCCATCGCTTCGCCATTGCGTCCGGCACGAGAGAGACGCCCAACCCCGGACGGATGAGCTTGCCGTGCTTGATGAGTTCCGGAACAATCCGATTCACCGTATCGACGGGAACGGCGAAACCAATCCCGGCATAGGCTCCGCTCGGACTCACGATTTGCGTGTTGACACCGATCAATCGCCCAGCCCCGTCGAGAAGCGGGCCGCCCGAATTACCGGGATTGATCGCCGCATCCGTCTGGATCACACCTTCAATCGTCCGATTCGACATGGATTTGATGGTTCGTCCCAACGCACTCACGACTCCGGTCGTCAAGGTATGATCGAGCCCGAATGGATTCCCGATTGCCAACACCTTTTGCCCCACTCGCAAGTCATGCGAGGCACCGATCGCCAACGGCTCCAAGTAACCATCCGGCACTTGGATTTGCAGTACCGCCAGATCGTGATCGGGGTCGGCGCCGACCAGCTTCGCCTCGTGCTCGCTCCGATCGGCCAACGTAACCTTGATCGCATCGGCCCCGTAGATAACATGAAAGTTGGTGACGATGTGGCCTTGCTTACTCCACACAAAACCGGACCCTGAACCCTGGGGTACTTCAAAGAGGTTGAGCGACCAGATATCTTGTTGTATTGCTGTGTTGGCAATGAACACGACGGACTTGGTCGCTCGCTCAAACACCGCGATTGTCGATCGCTCATCTGCACTCAGTTCACCCGGAGAGGGCGTCACCGGACGCGGCTTCCCTTCAGGGCCGTCATAGACGGCACCCAGCGGCTTGCCCCACTCCGCCGCATGGATCGGTGAGCCAAGCATCGACGTCACCAAAAGCAGCGTCAGGGATCCGGCGTGGCTATTCACCCAGAACCTGCACGACGAGTTCACGAGTTCTGGCGCGGGTATCGAAATCCACCACCACGATTTGTTGCCAGGTGCCGAGCAGCAGTCTGCCGGCTGCAAATGGAATGGTGATGGAAGGCCCTTGGAGTTGCCCTCGAAGATGGCTGTGGCCGTTGTCTTCCCCGGGATTCACCCGGTTGTGCCGCCAACGTGGGTCAGGAGGAATGAGACGATCCCAAAACGTTTTCGTGTCTGCGCGAATCCCTGGTTCATCTTCGATAATCATAACGGAGGCGGTGGTGTGCTTGACGAAAACCGTCGCGATTCCGGCTGTAAGATTGGAACCAACCAACGCATCGGCCACCGATTTCGTGATGTTGTCGACCTGCGTCTCACCTTCCATACGGATCGTCAGGGAAACGGTGTGGACAGCCATCATCGTCTCCGATCTGCGAGGCTGTGAAGGTAGCGGCGATCGCTTCGGGTCAGCGGCTCGCCTCGCGCTTCTTCCAAAATGGAATCGAATGCGCCTTCAGCCGTCAGCATTCGTACAACGCTCAAGACTTGACCGCTCAGAATACCTTCTTGCCCCAGCTTACCGAGATAGGCAAAAGCCTCCGGCAGGCTCTCTTTGTTCCGAGCATAATAATCCCGTCCCCGTCGCTGATTACTGTAGGCCTCAAACTGTTCGCAGGCGACGAGAATCTCCGCCAATTGCCGCACCCATGCCTTCGCCTGAGCCAGCCGTTCCGGGTAATAGTAATACAACATCACCTGCTGCATCCAAGGTTGCCACTCAATACCAAGTGTCTTCAGATTCGGCTTCACCGCACGCAATCGTCTGGCGAGGCGCCGCGCATAGCCCAGCCTCATTTCGATCTGCTCGACAGCCCATGTGTCCACGGTTATGCCGGTGGCAGTAAGATCCTGGCGATACAATGAAACGAAGGCTTCTGTTTCCCGGCCATACGTCGTCTCCGGGTGAAGGGCGCGCCATTCGCGAGGTCTCGTCGGAATACCCCGTTGCTTGGCCCAAGACCAAATCGTTCCAAAGAGTTGCCGATCGAGGCCGGCACGGCCCAGGTCGTGCAAAAGGCAGGCAATGTGATAGCGTCGTATCCGGTCGCGCGGATGTCCTAAGCGATCGGCGACGGTCACACACATCTTCGCCGTTCGCACGGCATGTGGCCGATCATAGCCACGGATTGTTCGTCCGGGTCGACGGGGGTGCGGATAATCGTAGAGCTCCATGAGGGCCGTTGCCAGAGAACGGGAGACTTCCAGAGTTTCCAGTCGACGGGAATCGGATAGAGCCATAGTTCGTAGCCAGAGCTGAACGATCGGGCAAACCGAAGCGAGAATATCGTCGGTCGAAATGGTGTGTCAAGGCGACTCCCAGGGAGTGACTCCAAGGGAATCGGCTCGCCCAATCCCATGGACTTTGCTATGCTCACCTACGGCACGCACGTGAGGACATGGAGATGATGAGCCGGCTACGAACCTGTTGCCTCGCTGCGGCTTCGGCCATCGCCACGGAACCGCTGTGCGGCTTCGCCGGATCACTAGATCATTTGACCGATCTGACCGGACAGGTACAGGCCATCGTGACATTGAAGAGTCGCGACAACTTCGCCAGTGAATATCGCTACGACGTGACTGTCAGGAACCTCTCACCGGACGCGATCATCGGTGATTCAGTGATCATCGTGCTGGACAGGATTACCAACTTGGCCGGGGAAGACCGAGAGGGGCTCACGGGAGAATCTTTCCTGAAACGATTCGACGTGTTGGGTCAAGACGGCCAGACCGATGACGGAAAACCATACTTCCGCATTCCGGCTGGGACTTCTCCGGACCTCGCACCGCAAACCGATAGTCTTCCCGCCGTGGTCCGGATCAGGAATCGGGATTATGTGGCGGTCTTCACCCCCTCGTTCAAAGTTTTTGGACAGAAGCGGCCCCCTCCCAAGGCGAAGCGAGAATCCACACCAACACCCGCTCCTGGGACTCCGGCGGCAGCCAATCAGAAAGCCGTCGATAAGCTGATTCAACTGCTGATCAAGAAAGGCATCTTAACCGAAGAAGAGTGGCGCAAGGCGAATCAGCCATGACGGACGTATGTGCGGCGTGCCAGAGAACTTGGCCGAGAGAGGACCATTTCATCACAGACCTCGGATTGTCGAAAGTCTATCTCCACGACGACCAATTCTTTCCAGGCTGGACTGTCATGGTCTTCCAGCGCCACGCCACGGAGTTATTCCAACTTGCCCCCACCGAACGCTTTCAGCTGATCGAAGAGGTCAGCCGAGTGGCCAAGACCGTAGCCGATGTCTACCAAGCGAAGAAGATGAACTACGAACTCCTGGGGAACCGACTTCCTCATATCCATTGGCATATCATTCCTCGTCTCGCGAGCGATCCGGCCCCGCTGGAACCGGTCTGGCATGTGCCGCACAGTCCCGTTTTTCTGACGGAGTCAGCGCTTGATGAAGCCATCAACCGCCTAGCGTACCCCCTTCGCAAGTCGAACCACTAGTACAGCGACACCTCCAATAGGATCAACCGGTTTCATTCGGAAAGCAGACCCAACGGGTCGATAGAATAAGGAAGCTCCCATAGCAAGCTCCGCCCGTCTGTAGAGGAAGCCAGGGTTGTGAAAACCGTGGGGCTCCACAGACTCAGTGCTTCTCGCCGAATAACTTGTGGGCAAGATAAAGGATCGCCATTATCCCGGCGCTGAGCGATCCTGTCATGAGGATTTCAAAAGGCCATAGATTGTGCGACGTGGGATCCCGGAGACCATCGACCACGATTCGCAGAACGACGAACGCCATCATTGCAGCCGGAACGGCCGCCGCAATTCTCCAAATCCCTTGCCAGCGCCCTATCCCCCAAGCCGGCAAGCACAACCCTGAGAGTCCGGTCGTGAGTACGGCCAAGAGGAATCCGTCAAAGAGGGCTATATCAGAGCTCTTGACGGGCTTCTGCATCTGCGTCCGACGGGCTTTATCCTCCACTGCTTTGACACGTGCGTTCATCTCGGCAATCCAGGCCGGCTGAGTCTGTGCATCCGGCGCCTCACTGCCTCCCACGATATCGCCGCGCCACACTGCAACAATAGGTGTGTTGGAGATACTACCGTCGCCTGCGGTGATCCTGACTTCATCCACCATGTCCCCGGGCGCATGGAAAAAGAACCAGCCAAATGTCTCCCCATTGCCTGAGTACATCTGCGAAGGGTTACTTCCGGCCTTGGCAGGTTTGCCGTGGAAGTACGGCCTAGCCCAGATATGGACAGGCTTGTCCGTCTCATACGCCAGCCTGAGATAGAAATTCTGGTTCCTGCCTAACGTGATGTGTTCGCCGGGCGGCCAAGTCTCGATGACATGCACAATCGTATCGGCTCGGACACAATCGATCGGCAAGAAGGACAACAGAAGTGCGATCAGAAATATGACAGCTGCAGAAGCATGAAGATCTCGGCAGAGAACGGTTTCTGATGTCGGCATCGCATAGATACTCCTCAAAGGATTGGATAAGGAACAGGACACGTTGCCCACAACAGAACTCTAGCAGCGGCAGGCGCGCTGACAAGAAATACTTGGAAGGCTTCGAGAAGTCACCGGACCGATGCGCGATAATTCAGAATCGACATGAGCACAGGCCGTTTGGATGAATGCGGAGCCTTGATTATTTGAGCAGCATGGGATGGACTACAGAGACATGCACGTATGAGCTTTGATGCGGAGCACGGCTTTCTGCTGGAAGCGTGTTTTGTAGGTCACGATAATGTCCTGAACGGCCTTGTTCGGTGCGACATCGTCCGGATGGACAAGACTCAGCACGTATGAGGGCTCGCGGATCACTTCACCGGAAGCTGACCGCCATTGGCCGGAGGCCTGCCAGGCCGAGAGTCCTTCAGGGAAACGCGGGGTGACTATCTCGCCAAGGAATTGCGTCCAGTCTTCCGGCGTGACATGGCCGGATGGTGTTGCTGTTCCGAAATACAACAGATCCTGCACTGCAAACCGCCCATCGCCGCTGCATGGCGCGACGTTCATCGTCCCACAGCCCACGAGCGAGGCAAAGAGCAACAGAACACCCAATGGATTCCATAGCATGCTGCGATAGACTACCGATCCTTTTCAGAAAACGGATATTCCTGAACAGCGGCGTGGTTTCCCGGTACATTCATAGGACGCCAGGGCATATCCACGAGCAGCAGTTGTTTTCGGCGCCCGTCATATAGATACGCAAACGGTTCTCCCCGTGAGACTGAAAGCGGAGGGGCCTTACCGAAGGCGTTGCCGAGCATTTGAACGAAAAGGTCATTGATGGCGTGTAGTGAGGGATCGTACCCGCCCGGCTCCCCAGGGAGCTTGACGGCAAACAGCGTCGACAGCTCATCCCCATAATCGTCCGGCGTCAATTGACTCTGCTCATCTGATCTCGGAAGTCGGAGTCCCAAGCGTGCACCATGGTCTCCGTGAACAATGATGATCGAATCACTGAATACCCCAGACGACTGCATCGTCCGGAATAGTTCATCCAACCTCACATAGAGACACTCCACCTGCCTCAAATATTGGTCGAAGCGAACCCTTCTGCCTTCAGTTGTACGCAACTCCAGAGGAGTCTCATCCAAGTTATCCATCGATTCCGAAATCGCCCGCGGCGAGCAATCCTCCCGATAGACGTAGGGAAAATGCGGGAGCAAGAGATGCGCAAAAAGCATGTGGCCAGGAGTGAGTTGCTGAATGCTCGCCGATAACGCGTCCATCGCCACCATCGCATTCACCGAAAATGGGTAGAAAGTTCGCTTTGCCCAGAGCGATTCACGATTAACGACCGGACCAGCCACACCACGCGAGAGCAAAAACGGACGTACCCACTTGTTGTAAAGATTCAGGATACCCTGATATCGCGTGTAACTAGCCACGAATGTAGTTAGAACCGTCGCCGTCTTCGTAAGTGTCGGGAAGTCCAGCTTTGCCACATTGCTCCAGGAATTCCATCGATATTCAGTGCAGGACTGTGGCCGTGTATCCCGGCTCAAGCAAAAATCCAGATAACCACCGTGCATCACATGGATCCGATACCCCACACTGTTCAGGAATTGGAAATAGCGGTTCTGCTGCAGAACATACGGCGGGTCCTCATTCGTTATATATACCCAGTTGACGCTTTCCGTTGAGAAGTTCACCAGATTGGGAATCGCGTCAAGTGTTTCGGAGTAATGACTGTATGCCCCCCCGTACAGCTCAAATCCATAACGCTGATAGAATTGCTTGATCTTGCGCTTCAGCGCCCTGGCGTAGTCGGTATCGTCGGGGATTGCTTCGATCCCAAGATGTTCATCCAGGATAAGATGGATGAGCCGAGGTGGCCCCTCTGTCATCGTATCCATGTGAGGCACTGGCACGGCGAGGCCGGACTCGTTCTTAACCCCTTTGACCAGGAACGTCGAAATCACAAACACGCAGAGAAACGCCGTGACTGCCAAGGTCATGGTCTTTTCGAAACGCCGTATCAGAGCCACGAGTATTCCGAAAATGACAAGATGCGTAATGGTGCGACCCTGTGCAACCCACTCAAATAGATAGTCGGCAGCAACTGCGAGAAGGCCACTCACGCTCATTGCGTAGATCCACCTTCCACCGGCCCAACGGAGCAACCCGATCACGGTTGACACGCAGAACAGGCCCGCAAGGATGAGTAAGATCTCGGGACTCATCAGGGGATAGTCGCGTTTCGTCAGGTAGGCCGTAAAGGGGGTTAGCAACGCGAGGAATGGGACGGTGATCGCCAGGTGAACCCTATGGTCCAACCAGACTGTTTCCGAGGACTGCTCCGGCTTCACGGGGGATGCTCTCGGCGGATCCCCTCATATCCGTGCCGGATGTAACTCACGAGGGTGCGCCCCTGTTGCCCGACTTTCAGAACACGGTCGATCCGTGCCTTCTGGGCGATGCGGTCGGTGAAAAAGCCCCACGTATAGTCTTCAAAAATATCGGCCCGAAGCGCCAAAAGTTTCTGCACCATAGGATCTGTCTTTGGGACGAACTCGATGACCCCACAAGGAGCAAGATCCACCAGCCAATCCAAGAGCTCTCCAAAAGGAATGTTCCGTGAAATAGCCAGGTGATGCACTACCGCGAGGGCCACGAGGGCATCGGCCGATCGACGAGCACCAAGCCCTTCCCGTTCGATTCCCATCCACCCTTGGTCTGGGCTCACATTGGCCATGTCCATCACAATTGATTGGATAGGCAGCTGATCTTTACGTGCCTCTGCGTAGCACCGGTCGAGCGCACCTTGGTCGAAATCAAACCCGACTACGTACTCGGCGCCGCCTTCTAAGGCGGCCTTGGAAAAGACCCCGGCATTACAGCCAAAATCCCACAACTGCCGAGGGCGATGCTGCGCGGCAAAGTCCCGCACGAAGGCCGCTTTTTCACCCAATTCGCCGGCCTGGTACGAGTTCTCCTTGGCATAGTCTTGCCAAGTCGACTTGCTGATCTGAAGAGGCTCAATGCCGCTGATCCAATGACGCAGGCCGGTGAGCAGCTTTCGATAGGCCTGCATGGGGATAGTCCCCTCTCTCACGGTAGTTTTGTTGAGACCCTGTCCCTGTAGAGTGGACACGGTCGATCGTTGCAGCCAAGACTGGAGGACGATATGCGTTAACAAATCCTTCTTGAGGTAGTGCCGCCAAGTTAGTAACCGACTCAATTCAATGACTGAAATCCCTTCCAGACTCCCTCGGTACCATGCATTGTGGGAAATGCCGAATAAGGACCTCAACAAGAGAGGGCTCAGAAACTGCTCGCAAAACTGTCGATGCCCCGCCCACATCTCGCCCTGTTCATATCGTCGAAATGAGAGATGGTCAATAAATGTGGGAGTGGCGCCTATGAACTGGATATTGTACGCAGAGGCATCAGACAGCGTCACATTGTAGTCAAGCGAAGTCAGCTGAATATCCAGATGCAAAAGAGCCGCAGCTTTGAGAGCAGGGAACGACCATTCGTAAGGGAACGATACAAACGTGATCTTCGGCACTTCAAGTACATAGGACACAGATTCGTCCATGCCGTCAGATGCAGAGGAGAGAGGTCCGTCAATGAGTTCGAAGGGCAAGAGACGTCCTTCTCGTATGAGCAACTCGAAGAGACCGGACCGGCGCACGAAGTCGAATTGCTCTTTTCCCGCATTGGTGACAGTCCGAAAAATGCGGTCACCCTGACGATAGACGTGGCCGCTCGGATCCCGAAAAGATCCACCTACCCTGGTAGGTCGATCGTAGACCATCGCCGACTTATTCATGACGATTCGTGCTTTCCACTCGACCGAACAAGGATTGGTACTTCGTTTTGACGCGATCCCAGTACAACCTGACGACAACCCCGATGCCTGCGATGCCTCCCAGAATGAGCTGGAGCAATGCGCTTCCGCTTCCGGGATCAATATACGCATGAGCATCAGAGACGAAAATGCTGCTGAGAAGAATGAACAGGCTACCAGACGCTCGAACGGTCGACCATTTCGGCATGATGTGTCTCCTAACTTGATTAAAGGGTGAACCTTGTCCAGCCATTCGGATGGGCTTGCTTAGTCAGAGAAGAAAATAACCTGGACCAATAGGTTCCTTGCCTGCACACGCCCATTTCCTTGCAAGAGAGGACAACCGTCGAGCACTCTGGGTAGGACCTCTCAGAGAGGGACCGACCCACATCAAAAAGAAAAAGGAAGACCGCTTTGGATAGCACCCGACATCGTCAAGTATGAATCTTATATGAATCCTACTAGTGAGAGGGAAACATGCTACGCACTTCGGGTACCACGATGCAAGTCCAAAGTCTCACTCCGTAATTTTAAGCCGCCTGGCCGATAGATCTACACAGCCGCATCCTCAGCAGAGAAAAAGATGTATCAAAATGGATATCACGCTGGCGGAAGCGAATCATCGGCTTGGAAAACGACTAATCACAGATGGCGGTCGTTGTTGAACCCCGCTCCTCACTCGACTGCAGATCTATTTCTCCTCTTGCCACACTACTTGCCCATTCCCGGCTCGATTTGGCGAGGGCTTGTCATCCAAGTTTTATTCTGTGACACCCGATGAACGATCTACAGAGCCTCATCTTCCTACCTCAATGCGAAACGACCTGAATCTCGTTCCGCCGATGTTCCCCCCTCCGCTCGTTCCAGTTCTCGCCGCGTTCGAGCATTCGTGAAGATGTTGCGTAGCGCTTCACGATGCGATTGCCACTGCTTCTGCGCCACAGCGTCCATCCGTCGGTCGACCCGGTCGGACCACCACCATACCAGCCCACCGAGACAGGCGTAGATGCCGCCGATCACGACATTGGGATAGGGACACCATTGAGCGATGGTCTCCGCAACCTGTGGAAACGGCGGCAAGGCATACCACCAACCGATGGCGGGAATCGAGGCCGCAACAAAGACGTAATATGACATCTTTCCGCTTTTGATGGTTCCGGTCATGCGTTCCAGTAATGACTCATTTCTTGCCGATTCTCTCCCTGCCTCTTGAACACGCGCAATCTCGCGCTCAATCGCCCATAGAGTCTGGTCCGAAGGCCACGACTGCTCGTCATGTGTGCGGACCACTTCACACTGATGGGGAAGATTGAGAGGAGCATAGCATCCCGTGCCGTTGGCAATCCGTTCAAGCAAGCTCACGTGAATCTTCGGCAAACCCATATGATGATCGCGACAGAGTTTCACGATGTCGCGCGGCTCCCAGCGATAGTACGCGCCTAATCCGGCACGGGCATCATAGAGCTCGTCGTGCACATCTTGGTGTGTGTGGACATATTCTCGGTCCGCCTTGATAAAACGTAGCCCGCAGCGCTCAGCCTCGGCCATCATCCAGTCCAAGGCCACCAAAGACATGCCGTGCTTCACGTAGCCGCCTCCCACGTTGGAGTGCACACCGGCAAACCATACCTGATCTACTTGTCCGGCAGGTATCCCCTTTTCATTCCACAGTTCCGGGTGAAAGGTCCGGCGGTCGTCGTCGATCGATAAGGCGTGGCAGGCACGTGTGATGCGGCTACTGGGAGTCAATTCGGAAAACCGCATGGGATAGATCCAGTTGAACAGATCCCGTAGCTCCTCAAACGGCATCCCGACTGCCCCGACCGTATCCCATACTCCCACAAAATCTATGGTCACGACCCCATCAGGCGCATGTTCATCGTGGATGATCGCGCCGCACGCCTCACGTCGCGCTCGGTCTTGTTTGGCCATGTCGGACGACGGCTGATTCTTCCGCCTCTCGCTTTCCGTCACCCTCTGGAAGGCCTCTCGTCGAAACGCCGTCCAGCATTTGTTCACGCAACGCTTGAGTGCCACATGGCTGACTTTCCCGACATCCAAAATGCCGCAGTACTGGATGAGACCTGAGAGAGCCCTGACTGTATAAGCTCCCCGACTGAACCCGAAGAGGTAGATGTGGTCACCAGGCTCGTAGACATGAATCAATTCCGTGTAGAGGTCTTTGACGTTCTTGCGAAACCCATAGCCGAAGGCGCCGCCGATCAACTTGACCGGAGCCAGCCGCGACGTGCCGACCCCGTCATCATAAAATGCAATTTGCGGCGTCAAGGTCTGGTCGTACTTATGGCCCTGGATATCAACCGCTTCGTACAGCTTAAAGACGTTGGTCCCCCGCGCTTTGATGGCGGTATTGCCTGTTCCATCCGAACACAACACGATATTTTTCCCAGACATGCGATCCTCCTCGTCATCTCTCAGGAGCTACTCCGTCCTTGACTCGTCATCAATACAAGAAAGACGTTCCACCTGCGGTACCAGCAAGCTTTGCACCAGAGGGACTGGAGAAGTATCTGCTTCTATATTGAGGTTTTACGAAATAGAACGTGGATCGGGGAAGTGCTATAGCGGTGGTTCTGTATCTATACAGATAACAGACTGTATCGGAAATGATTCAAGACGGAGCAGCTGGATTACCCCGTGACCTACGAGGTTTCAGAAGCAAGCGGACTTACCCTCCGGTTGCCGATAGAGGGATGGAATCACCAGCCATCTATGTTCCTCATCGATGCAATGTCACGGATAAGGTCCCTTCAGAACCAACCTTCAAGGCGCCATCCCCGCGACACGAACAGCGGCACGAAGGCAGGGGGGATGAACAACCGGTCTTCAACATTCGGGATGCGGAAGTAGTGCTGCGGTTGCAGCATCACATGATCATTCCGGCTCAAATCGATGACGGCACGACTGGGTGCTTCACGTCGCCCCAAATAACGCACCTCAAACGCCTCAAAACGGAGTGGATTAGCAGAATCGAAGACACCGGTTCCGTTGGCGCGGGACTGGCGAACGAAGTCACGTGCCCGGCGCAGCGCAGGAGTTGTCTCGGCCACCCGATTTGCGGCGCCAGGCGCAATGACCGCGTCCAGGATCGAGGGCGATTCACGGAACGGATCAATGTTCGGCCAGACGAAAAACGGCATTGCCGCGCCGATTGCGAGCATGCGTTCGTTATAAGAAGGCGGGCGTGGGCCAGGGCTGGTCCCGTTCGGCTGATTTCGGTTAATAAAAGCCAGAAACCGCCCAAACGAATCAAAGACTTCAAACGAGAAGGAGAAGAAGTATCCGAATGTATTCGAATCCTGTCCAAGAGCGGTCATGTCGGTTTGCACCAGGGAAATCAATGTTCGCTCGGCATGATCCCCGTGAAAGCGATGATTGATGCCTGCTCCGGCTCCAATACGCCCCTGCAGATGACCCACAAGATCCGCGTCAAGTTGAAGGGGTCCGAACTGAGGAAGAAACGGATCTGTGAGATAGGCATCCCATTCCGCTGAATCAAGACGGCGCTGCGCCGATGACCCGGCGAGCTGGAAGTTTTTCTCGGGCGTATCGACACCGAGAAAACGAATTGATCCACTGCCCTCGATGTGAAGCCCGATCGTATCGCCGTCGGGGATCGAAGCTTCGAGGGATTGCGGTTGATCATTGGCTCCTCGCCGAATAGATCCGATCGCGCGCACATTACCATCCGTAGTAAAGAATGCATCAGCCATGATCGAACTCCTCCTGTGCGTCCGAGGACGAGTGGGCAACGCTCGACATGAGTGCAGCCACTCGTGCTCATCGAGTGGCGAAGAGACTTGTGGCAAGACTCGTGCCGAGACCAATAAAAAACTTCGTCTCTTAATTTCCAGCCACTAAGGAAGGATTGGCCACACAGAGCAAAGGAATGATGGAGAGATCTGTATTGAAACAGTCATCATGAGTATCGGAAGAGATACTACTTTCCGCAGTTAGACACCCTCGGGTTCTTAGTGAAGGGCTCACTCCGTTTGGACTTTTCAGTCTTCTATCGGCTTCCCGACGTTTCATCCCAAACGTTCGAAATGAATCGCCTCGCGTCGTGGCCAGTGCAAGGGATTGAGTGGCTCTTACCAGAACTTGACCGGGGCAAAAATCAGCAAGTGGGACTCAGCCGGTGCGAAATCAGCCGTCGTGGTGCGGATCATCTGACCAACCCTATGGTCTTGCCACGTTCATGATTGGTGATGAGCCCTTGAAGAGGAGCCTTTGACGAATAGCACTCGCTCGGCTTGTGTGATCGCATCCCGCAGTATCTTCAGATTCTTCTCTGTTTTCTGCACACTGTCCACATAACGGGATGCCGCCAGCGTCAAATCCTGCAACGTCTTTTTCAAGTCATTCTCTTCCGTAAATTCCCTCGATGCCGAGGATCGAGCCAGCGCCAGCCGTCGGCGCGGGCCGATATAGGGTTGGGGAGCGATTGGATTATCTTTTTCGAGCTCCGGCCGCCTGAATATCATTGTATTTCCTCCATGGAGGTAGGCACGGTATCATAACCCTCAGGCGGTTTATAGAGCATCCCTCGTGCCACTCGCCCTCATGAGGCTGATCCTATCCATATACTCGTCTTTCCTACGTTCCGCTTTCTGGTTCTCGTCCCCGCTTTCTCCGTGAAGGGAAGAAGGCCGGCGTTACCGCCGCATACTGTTCATAAGCCTCGCCGAATGCCGCGCGGGCCTCTGCCTCCTCTTCGTGCGCAAGCAGAACATACATCCCCACGAGCACAGGGAACATGACCAGAGTCGGAAAGGTCGGCCACTGGAGAAGAAAACCGAGCATAATGATAATGAAGGCGGCATACTGAGGATGTCTGATCAAGGCATAGGGTCCGCTCGTGGCCAAGACTTGGGCACGTTGCGCCCGATACAAAATGCGCCACGAGGCCGCCAGCAGCAGTAGTCCAATAAAGACCAACACCTCACTGAGAATATGCACTGGATCAGAGTGCGCGGGGCCCGGGATGCCGAGCAAGACATGCCAGAAATGGCCAGTGTCGTGAGCAAATGGATCGACCTCCGGATAGTGGTTCGCCAGCCATCCCGAAAGGAGATACAAACTCAGGGGGAACCCATACATCTCCGCGAATAGGGCCACGATAAACGCGGAGAAGACTCCAAGGGATCGCCAATCGCGTCCCGTCCGAGGACGCGTGAAGGTCAGCGCAAAAAGAATAAAGAACAGGGAATTAATGAGGACGAGCCACCATACCCCGTAGGCTGCGTCATTATCCATATGCCCTCTCCCTGCCGTCATATGACATGTGTCGATACAGAAAGGCGGCAGTTCCTCCAACTGCTACACCATATCGTACTCAACCAGAGTAAGTCAGTCGGACCCTATTGAGAACGGCTATCTTCCTTCCGGCATCGCCCAGATGCAGCCGAACGCTGATGTTCCAGCTCCTCTCAAACGAGGAGCATGTGAATCGGGGGGAGGCAGCTGAGAGGTATGTCGGCACGAAAGGCCGCTACGCGGTCCAATTCCTCGCTCGTGCCTAAGCGGACAACAGCACATGCCGCTCATGGTCAGTAAGAAAGATAGGGGAACAGGGCCTCAGCGGGGATATAGGAGTAACTCTCTTCACGTGTGGGTAAGAAGCTCTGATTGACGCAACGAACAGGGCTGGGGGTGAGAAGAACTTCGGATGGCTTGATAGGAATTTAGCGCTCTTCTTACTGCCGCTGACCCTCTGTTCTTCTTTACCTCTGCTGTGCTTTATGAACTCATGATGGTCTTGAGCACACAGGATCTCACCGCCTACCCGTCTTCAACTTTGCGTAATGAGAACAGCCTTTTGGCTCTCTGAGATCGCAGGCTTTCCCGTAGTACTTAAGTGCTTCAGCATCGTCCTGTTTGAGACCCCTTCCGACTTGATAGACCATGCCGAGATGGATACAGCCCTTCGCATCCCCAGCGTCACAGGCCTTTCTGTAAAGGTTGATGGCTCGAATGTCGTCCTGCTTGATCCCGGTCCCCTGGGCATACATCAGACCGAGATTGGAGCAACCTCTCGCATTCCCACCATCACAGGCCTTCCTGTAGAAGTCGGCGGCTTGAAAGTTGTCCTGCTGGACCTCGGTGTACATCACGCCAAGGTTGTAGCAGCCCCTCGCATTCCCACCGTCACAGGCCTTCCTATAGAAGTCGGTTGCTTGAACGTCATCCTGTGGAACCCCGGCCCCTTCGGCATACATCACGCCAAGGTTGTAGCAGCCCCTCGCATTCCCACCGTCACAGGCTTTCCTAGAGAAGGCAACGGCTTGAGCGTCGTCCTGTGGCACCCCAATCCCTTCGGCATACATCACGCCAAGGTTGTAGCAACCCTTCACATGCCCCCCATCACAGGCTTGCCTGTAGAAGTCGATGGCTTCAAGGTCGTCCTGTTGAACCCCGGTCCCCTCGGCATACATCACGCCAAGATTGAAACAGCCCTTCATACCCCCACCATCGCAGGCTTTCCGAGAGAAGGCAGCGGCTTGAACGTCGTCCTGTGGGATCCCGATCCCCTCGGCATACATCACGCCAAGATTGGAGCAGCCACTCGCATCCCCGCCGTCACAGGCTTTCCTGAAAAGGGCTGCAGCTCGAGTGTCATCTTGCTTCACTCCTTCACCTTTCAGATACAACAATCCGAGGGAGTTGCATGCTGTCGAAGTGCCTTTCTCGCACGCTGCTTTCGCTTGTTGCGGCTGGTCGGCTGCCTCCGAAGGACTCATCGCTGCTGAGACCAATGTTGCGAAGACAATGTATGCGTGAAGAAGAGGGCGAACCGTCATTGGGTAACCTCCGAAAAAGCAGAAAGCCTCGAGCGGAACGAAGTCTAGCGAGACGGACGATCAGATTCAAGGCGGGAAGCTGGAACCGAATCTGAAGCCCAACTTGTGCGAGATGCGGTCTCTGCATCGCAGCGACGTTCGCGAATAAGTTGTCAACTTGCATGAGAAAACACGGGCGCGTCGGTGCGGTGAACGTTGTTGACACCATTCGGATTCCAGATTGTCAATTCCAAGGGATGTTCCATATTCCTCTCATCGCCCGCGTCTCATATGGTATGGCCCCGCACACCCGTTGCAAAGTGAATCTCGAAGGCGATACGATCGCTTTCCCTCTTTTTCTTTTCCTTCATGAAGAGGGGAACGCGCCGACATCGGTTTAGGCTTGAATTCAGGTGCTTCCGCCTAAGCCTCCTGAGCGGATTTCATGCGCACATGAGTGAATTGAAGCCCATTGGCGGGGAATCCATTTGTGGTCACCGCACCTTATCGACTTGTGGGTGAAACATGATCATCAAGTTAGCCACCTTTGCTCTTGTCTCCATCGTCATGCTATGCGGAAACATGCCTGTTGCTATGGCCGTTGGAGATTCAGACGGGCAGTCGTCGCAAGACGAATTGAGTGTGGCGAGGAATCAACTCCAGCAGGCCAAGCAAAAGATCGATGATCTCGAGCGACAACTCAAGCAACGGATCGGTGAGCTCGTTCTCCAGCTTCATGCCAAGGATAATGAGATCGCAGCCCTGATAACCAGCGGCCACGAGAATTCCAAGCAGCTTCGAGATGATCTTGCGTCCCAAACTGAGGAGCTCAACCAGGCCAAGCGCCGTATTGCCGAACTTGAACAACAGCTGGCAGCGACGGGAAAAATGCAGGAACTGGCGCAGGCCAAACGGCGCGCCGCCGAAGCCGAACAACAGACGGCAAAGAAAGAACAAGAGCTGGCGCAGGCCAAGCGCCGCGTTGCCGAATTCGAACAACAGCTGGCAGCGATGGGAAAAGGACAGGACCTGACCCAGGCCAAACGGCGCGCCGCTGAAGCCGACCAGCAGATGGCTGGGAAAGAGCAAGAGCTGGCACAGGCCAAGCGCCGGGTCACCGACGCGGAACAGCAGATAGCCGGGAAAGAACTAGAACTGGCTCAGGCTAAGCGCCGTGTCACTGAAGCCGAACTGCAGATGGCGGAGAAAGAGCATGAACTGGCGCAGACCAAACGCCGTGTCACCGAAGTCGAACAACAGACGGCGGGGAAAGAGCAGGAACTGGCGCAGGCCAAGCGCCGTGTCACCGAAGTCGAACAACAGACGGCGGGGAGAGAGCAAGAGCTGACGCAGGTCAAGCGTCGTGTCACCGACACGGAACAGCAGATAGCGGGGAAAGAACTGGAACTGGCGCAGGCTAAGCGCCGCACCGCCGAAGCGGAACAACAGACAGCGAAGAAAGAGCAAGAACTGGCGCAGGTCAAGGAGGACCTCAAACAAGCCACTCAAAAGCTGGCGGATCTCAATCCCCAACTCACGGCAAAAGACGCGGAACTTGTGCGCACGAAGCAATTGCTGGCGGAGCTTGAGCTCAATTCGTCCAAACAAACCGCACCGCCTTCCGCTCAAGAAGAACCTCCCTCGCTTGCTCTGCTACCTATCGATCACAATCTCTCCTTGACCAACCTGCTCGGGCCCGACTCTGAGGTCGCAGATGATGGGGAAGTATTACCATCAAATGGTGACCTCGGCAAAGTGAGCGAAAGCCTTGCGAATCTCTTACAGCCGGAACTCAAGAAGGGCAGTGCGGCCTTGAAGCAGCGAGGAAATAAATTGACCCTCGCATTGGCAACCAGTGAGTTATTTTCCACAGGTGACGCGACAGTCACCATCGGAGGCGCCTCGCTGCTCGAGCGGGTCGGAGTCGTCTTGCATGGATTCCGTTACCAGAACATAGAGGTAGCCGGGCATACCGACAACCAACCGCTCCGGAACGACTCTCGGAAAGGCTTTCGGGATAATGCCGAACTCTCTCGGACCAGGGCCGACCATGCCGTTCAGGTACTGGTCAGCGGGGGGTTAGGGGGCGACCGGATCAAAGCAGTGGGGTACGCAGATAGCAAGCCTATCGCGACGAATGAGACTGAAAAGGGCCGGATGAAGAACCGACGAATGGAAATCGTCATTACACAGTGGCCGGAATCGGGTGGCACTGTGGGCGACGGTAAAGCGCAAGCCGGCAAGAAAGTTCAAGATACTCCGCTCAAACGGTGACCATCGTTGCCAGTACAAAACCGGCGATGATGAAGACAACGATGTACGCGCCTTGAGTTCTAACTCCAAATCACAAACAACGTCTGCCCCTATCCTCCCTTTGAGGAAGAGGCGCGGGTTCACCCGGAACATTCCAAGACCCCGTGAAACCGCGAGAAGAATTAGGCGGATGAAAACCTGCTCCGAAGGGACGGCAGGTCGCAAACATGCCGTGCGAGCGCCAAGGCGGCGGAGAGCCCCGGTGATTCAATGCCGATCAGATTAATCAACAGGGGATCTTCCCTGTCGACCGAAATGATGAAGTCGCTCTTGGCCCGGCTATTCGTCACGACACGTGGCCTGATTCCGGAATAGGCCCAACGAAGATCGCGTTCATCCAGGGAGGGCAGGAATTTCTGCAAGACTTCAACGAACAAGCCTGGCGGTGTCTTGCGCGAGGTGTAGTCCGCTTTGTCCGCGACGGGCATTTCGTTCGGTCCGAGATACACTCGTCCGTTCGGGCGGGGACTGAAATGAATTCCCTTGCCGGTCGCTTGAGGTGGTAACGCAGGATACACCGGACGCCCGATCAGGCTTCGCTTTTCTGGAGTGATCAGTTCGTAATACTCACCCCTCACCGGGCTGATGACATATTCCTTATGGGACATGCTCAGTGCGGCAACCTCGTCGGCATAGAGTCCGGCCGCATTGATGAGGCAGGTGGTCCGGATCCGTTGGCGATCGGTGGAAATGAGATACGAGCCGGCGGCCTCCTCGACGCCGATGACCCGATTGTTGAAAGCAAACTCTGCGCCGCCCGCTTCCGACTCGGTCTTGAGCGATTGCACGAAGGCCTGAGAATCGATGACGGAGACGCTTGGTATGACGATTCCACAGCAGGCGTGAAGATGCGGTTCGCAAGCCCGTAAACCAGAGGGCGTCATGAACCTCACCCTCGTTTTCGTCCTCCAGGCGTTGAACCACAAGCGCCGCAGCATCGATATGTCGCGCCACAGGCCCCGACGGACGTCCTCCATCGAGACAGCGATGATCATACCGGCTCTGAGCAACGGGACGCCATGTTCGGGAGCATATGCCGTCGCCAACCGGCAACCTTCCCGGGCGAGCCTCTCTTTCAGAGAAAAAGGAGGTTCATGGATACCGCTGTGGAGGACGCCGCTGTTGCGCCCGCTGGCTTCTTCGCCGGGGCGTTCGTGCTGTTCGAGGACGAGGATACGGATCGGCGCGGCTCGGCGCCGGCACAATAATTCCCTGGCAATCGCACATCCGACGATCCCGGCACCGACGATGGAGACATCGTACGAGTTCATGAGGCCTCATCCTGCGCACCATCACCCGAACCGAAAGAGGATTTAAGGAGATGTCAAGTTCCCGGGCAAAGAGCCCGTCAAGCTGCTTTCCCAGATGAGGCTTTGGATCGCACGAGAAGATCAACTTCGCAATCCAACACGTGAAGCAATGTCAGAAGCTGATCAACCGATTTACGGTAATTGGTTTGATCGAGCAACCGGTACAACTGCGTTGCCGATGTACGTAATCGTCTGATAATTTCCCGTTTTGAAAGCGGACTTTTCTCGATCCGCTTCTGCGCTTCAATCGTCAACTTGTAGAGCAGCGCATCTCTCAGGAAGGATGGGTCTTGATTGTATTCCAACACCTGCTCACCATGAACGGTGCCTTCCCTCCCGGATGCCAAGACATAGGTGAAACCCTCTCCTCCCAATTCCTTATCGACAAAGACTCTGGCGACCGGGTCGTTGCCGCTCGGACGAACATCGACCTTCGAATAGGGAATCACTAACGTGCCTTTTGAGGACTTCACCTGAAACATCTTCTTGCGGTTATTACACACCACTGATTGAATCTTCATAGCGCCCCCTCATCGTCCAACTCTTCAATCAATGCACGAACTTGTCTCGAAGCCTTCCCGATCATTGGTTGTTTGCTGTCCAAATCCCATTCACAACGAGAACACCATCACGATAGACATGCATGTGGCGAGGAGTATGGTCGCCCTTCCAGGTGACAAACACATACCCACCCCGACGAACCTTCCCCATGTGTGAGTGTTACCTTCTGAGGTATCACTTGTCAATGCTATGGACCCAGCCATCACAGCCATGGCTTTCACCGGCTGTCGTTTCTTACCTACATCAGAAAGAACCGGGTCTGCTTCCTTACTCAGTAGTCAGAAACTAAGGCAACAGCAACACGAATGAAACCCGCATAGAATAAGGTTAGCTGTGACATCGTGTTCTGCAAATTACCGTCTTATGAGTAATTATTCGAAACGGTCTCTGATCCGATTCCGTCGAGTTTCTGCGGGAAAAAGACGCACGCATGGCGGGGTGCTAAGGTTATGGAATGGCACCGTCTCAAGAGGTCATAAGATTAATTTCGTGGTGGATGACTTGCAGCCTTCTCGTTGTGTCCCTGCCCCTCAACCCTGCTACTGCCGCTGAACCAGAACAGGTCTCGATCCAGACGTTACTGTCGCCACAAGCCACCTCGTATCAGCAACATCTGGTGACGCTAGGAGGTGTGACCAGCGCGCTCCAAATAGTTCCCCCATTCTTTGGGAGCTCCTCTCCATTCCGTGGCAGACTGTGTCTCCTCTATGGGCGAGCTTCCTTCGTACTGGAGGATGAGACGGGCTCGATGTCCGTGGAGGTCTTGGGAAGTTGTAATCCAAGCGCGGCTGAGGCATTGCCGAAGGACGGGGATCGGGTGAGAGTAACTGGGATCGTGCAGGTACTGAAGGGTGAGGCTCCGAATGATGTCAGAGTCCAGGCAACAGTGATCAAATCTTCGAACCAAACTGATTCAGCGGTGCCCGCTTGACAGCCTGATCCGAATCAACGGGGCCCACCGCCTAACTCAGAATCATATTACAAGGCGCGACCCCACTTCTCTTCCCCTGAAGTTCTCCTTTCGAACCGCCGGATTGACAGGGGCGCTTACAAAGGCGCAACATGCGTCTCCTGTTGATCTATTGAAAAGGCGCAGCAAACAGCTTGACTGCCCTATTCATTGCGCTTTCGGTGATCTGGTCAGGAGCACACTTCCACGATGAGATCCTCGAGGGTGCCTTGCGGGAAATAGGATAAAGAGGACGTGCGGCGCCCTGTTCAATCTTAGAAAATAAGGAGGCCAAAATCATGGCACTGCTGATTACCGATGAATGTATCAACTGTGGCGCTTGCCTGCCGGAATGTCCGAATGAGGCCATCTTCGAAACTCGCAGCGATGCGGAGACGAAGGGGAATCATGTGGGCGACGGCCAGGGAGTGGGGGACAACATTTACGTGATTACTCATGATCGGTGTACCGAGTGTGTCGGCCATTTTGACGAACCCCAATGTGCGGCGGTCTGTCCGGTCGATAATTGTTGTATTTCTGATCCGGCTTATCCGGAGGGAACCGATATCCTGCTGGAAAAAGCGAAGACGCTCAATCCTGACAAGCCTATCGATCCCGCAAAAGTGTGGAGCGGCGTGCGGAACTGATCGTTCCCACTTCGAGGTTCCGTGCCACTCTGAGATGCTGAGAACGCGGACGGTACAGCTATGTTAGGCCTTGGAGTAACCGAAACAATTAGTCATGGCTGATAAAGTTCCAAGATTTATAACAAATGCAACCGTCATCAAGGTTTTAGCTAAAGTATTTGCTTTCCAAGCCATCGAGATCAACCTATTGCGTTCCCATGCTGGAATATCCGATGCTGATTGGAAGACGCTTAAGACGGAAGCCTTTAAAAAAACCTACGCGAAGCAACGGGCTTTTTATGAAGATCGCTTGACCGGCGCGTTCGCTCTGGAGCGCATTTCCCAGTCTGAACGCGAGACTAGACTTCTGGAACTCTGGCTAAAACAGAGCGAGGATTCCCCCAAAGACGAACCATAAGCCAAACGTCCGGTTCCATACGCCGCAGAAAAGGTCCCCGACCCTTTAACTCATTTCAAATTTCCCAGTCTCTGCGGTCTAGTTTCTGGGGAGGTCTCAAAAGCACAGTGGGACTTCCAAGCCCATGGTCTAGTGTTCGGGGGAAAGGTTCAATTCATCTGCTCCGTTTCGTTGATCTTACCTTCTTGTTCACCTTCTGACCGCTGCCACATCACTCTCTGACTGCTTTCCATTCATTATGATGATGGTAGATCCATTAAGCCTTACAAATAAAGAGCCAAACAGCTCTCGTACTAAAAAGGGATAGCGCCCACTCTTGTCCAAAATAAGTTCTCAACAGGCCTCCGGCTTGTGAGTAGGATAGGTTGTTCAACGCACATCCATCCACGGCGTTCCCGCGCCGTGGCACCCACAAGCCGGAGGTGCAGTATGGTAACCGTCGCCAGTTGCTTTGCGCAAATGCTCGCCCTGATCGATCGCGCGGACTTCGCTCGGGCCGTTCGACAGCACGCCGCTGAGCGAGCAGCCAAGGGGTTCAGCTGCTGGGATCACTTGATAGCGATGCTGTTTTGTCAGATGGGTAGTGCGCACTCACTTCGAGAAATCTGTGGCGGCTTGGCCACCGCCCTTGGCAAACTCGTCCACCTTGGCATCCGTCGGACACCGACTCGGTCCACGCTGGCCTATGCCAATGCGCATCGGCCCTGGCAGCTGTACGAGACGCTCTTCTATCAAGTCCTCACCCGTTGCCAAGCCGTCGCGGCCTTGAAGCGCCGCCGGTTCCGGTTCAAGCACCCCTTGCGCACCCTCGACGCAACGATCATTGAACTCTGTGCCACGGTGTTCGATTGGGCCAGATTCCAGCGGACGAAGGGGGCGATCAAGCTCCATCTGCAGCTGGATCACCAGGGGTGTTTGCCCTGCTGGGCCCTCGTGACCGACGGCGACACCAACGACGTGCGGATCGCCCAACAGCTCACCTTTGCGCCAGGCACCATCGTGGTGATCGATCGCGGGTATCTCGACTATGCCCGCTATCATCGTTGGACGGTCGACGAGGTGGGATTTGTCACCCGTCCACGCACCAACATGCTCTACGAAGTGCTGGAGCAACGCTCCGTGCCGACACGCGGACCGGTGCTGGTCGATGAGGTGATCCGTCTCACCAGTTCCCATGCGGCTGACCGGTGCTCGGTCCCCTGCGACAGGTGACGATCTGGGATGAGAGACAGCAGCGGCCGCTACGGTTCCTGACCACTCTCATGCAGCTTGCGGCCAGCACGATTGCCGCCATCTATCGGGAGCGCTGGCAGATCGAACTCCTCTTCAAGGCCTTGAAACAGCATCTCCGGATCAAGACGTTTGTGGGCACGAGTGAGAACGCCGTACAGGTCCAAATCTGGATCGCCCTGCTCGCGATGCTGCTGTTGAAATTTCTGCAGCTGAAGTCCACGTGGCCCTGGAGTCTCTCGAATCTGGCCGCGTTGCTCCGCTTCAATCTGTTGACCTATCGGGATCTGTGGGACTGGCTCAATGCGCCCTTTGAACGGCCGCTGCTCATACCAGCGCCGCCCCAACAGAGGCTATTCGCTACCTGATCTTGGACAGCAGACCGGACAACCTGAACTGGATGGGTGACCAGAGACCGTCTCATATGCCGCATTCACGGGGGAAGAACTCGAAACAGCCGACTATTTTGGACAGCAGTGGATAGCGCCCTATATTTGAGTTCCTGGGCTGAGAAAATATTTGCTCCTCCTTTTGCCCATGTTGACAAGAAATATGAGACGCTCGAATGGGACAGGAAATGGTAGACGGGCGATCTGAGAAATGGGGAACACTACAGCATTAGGAGTCATAGCTATTCTGAAACTGCGTTGACGTCCATAGAATCACCTGCGGAAGCTACGGCAGTTACCTATAAGAAGGTTATATAGCGATATCTTGGAATATTGTCCTTGCTGCCCGGCATGTATGAAGCAGAGACATGCGTGTATGACTCAAAGACTAATGTGGTATCGACATGATAATACAAGTATATATTGGGAGGACACCTCAAAGGTTTGTGGAGTGGTGTAAGCTTCCCCTAGATGGAGACAGTCCAAAGGAGGACTTTCTGGCAGAATCGTCCCCCTAGCCAGGAGGTTTCCATGGGTCAGTCAAACTTCACTGAATCCCAAATTGTGTCGATTCTGAAGGAGACCGATACCAGCCACCCGGTCAATGAGATCTGGAGGCAGTACGGGATCAGCTCGGCCACTTACTACAAGTGGAAGGCCAAGTACGGAGGACTGGAGGCCTCTGATGTGAAGCGGCTCAAGGAGCTGGAGCACGAGCACAGCCGGCTGATGCGGCTCTATGCAGACCTCTCGTTAGAGAATGCCGCGCTGAAGGATGTGATTGCAATAAAGAAGCTATGAAGGGTGCCAACCTGGTGGAACTGCGGTAGAGCAATGGCATGCAGGGTCCTCATTACCTAACCAAGGGGAGGTTGGCATGTACTACTGTGGCCGTCGTTCGGGTATCGGACTCCGTGTCAGGTCGAACAACAACACCCGGCCAGCCACAACGCTTCGTGACCGCATAATTGATCGGGAGACCTACCGTGCTTTCATCCAAGAGCATGTGGAAAAAGTGTGCTGACAACGCAATTCTGTATGTCAACTGGTATCGTTCCGTCATACTTCTCATGCTGCTAATAGCAATCGCTGCATGTTCCTCCCCCCCGTTTTCGGTTGCTGTGGAACAGGCGCTAAAATTAATTTCCTTGCGAAAGAATGTCCACTTCGTAGAATTCGCCGCTAATGGGACCCCGCGAAATCCGTTTGAAGTGGCACGTCTCATTGACTCGTTAAAGCAGAAACGTCCGCAAAGAATTCTAATCCTCGCCTTCGGATGGCAACATGATAGAGACGAGGCAACTGAGTATTATATCAAGGAGGTTTTACTCCCGGCCTTGTCGGATTTGAGAAATAAAGAAGCACAGAGCGACCTTGATGATCCTAGCAAATGGGCGACCATTTGCGTCTCGTGGGACTCTAAAGGAACAGGGCTACGTAAGCTGCTTGATGATGTTGTCCCGCAACCAGGCTTGACGGATGTCATCGCCACCTTACCGGAATACGCTCTACTTCCTCTCACTTATTACGCTAAGGCAACGCTCGCCGACGGGCTCGGCCCTGGAGCGCTAAAGACCACGCTGAACATGATATTTAGCAACGTTTACACCGATGGAACACAGCCGGATTTGTACTTAGTAGGACATAGCTTCGGCGCTAGAGTCCTTACCGGACTGGCACTCGATGAAACGAGGAAAAACAGTCGCGATGAAAGCCATTCACAGAAATCTGTGACTGGGAAGATAAAGGGAATGGTGTTAGTGGAACCTGCCATGACGTGGTGGGAACTGCCAGGCACTTTCAAAGATCGTTCAGAGGTAAATTACCCTATTGTGGTGGTTCAAAGCCGTCATGACTATGCGAATTCGTTTCTATTCCCGCTTGCTAGTATCCCAGCCAATTTCATACTCCCTAGGGCGTGTCATCAATTAAGCCATGTCATCGAAGCAGCGAGATAGATGGCACCGAGGAAATTGGCGGCGCGTTTATCATAGCGGGTGGCGATGGCACGGAATTGCTTGAGTCTCGCGAAAAAGTTCTCGATCAGATGGCGGGCTCGGGAGAGGTCTTGATCGTATTCACGTGGGGTTGTTCTGTTGGATTTGGGTGGGATGACGATGGTCTTCCCTGCTTTTCGCAGCGGTTCAATCACCCGTTCATCGGCATCGAAGGCTTTATCGGCGATGACGGTATCCGCCTCAATGCCGGGTAGCAAGACATCGGCGCCCTCCAGATCATGCGCCTGTCCTGGGGTGAGATGAAACCCGGTCGGATTACCCAGCGCGTCACAGGTGGCGTGGATTTTCGTGGTCAGGCCCCCCTTGCTGCGTCCGATGGCTTCCTGCACTTGGTGCCCCCTTTTGCCCCAGCGCTGTGCTGGTGGGCACGGACGATGGTGGAATCGATCATCGCGTATTCATTGTCGAGATCCTCGGCCAGACGCGCAAACACCCGTTGCCAGACGCCGCGTCGACTCCAGCGCGTATGGCGCGTGTGGATCACTCGGAAATCTCCGAACCGCTCCGGCAGATCCCGCCACGGGATTCCCGCGCGATACCGGAACAACACCGCTTCCACAAATAGCCGGTTGTCCTGCGCGGTCACCCCCACCGTGCCTTCACGCCCAGGCAACAGGGTTTCAATCTTCTCCCACTGGTCATCCCGCAACCCGTACCGTCTCACCATCCGCAGGCCCCTCCTTCGGCCTGGGACGGAGTGAATCACACCACGATGGCTTTGTGAACCTAGAAAATTAATTGATGACACGCCCTAGTAAGCACTGGCGGATGATTCTTCAGGAGGATGAGGATAAGTTTCCCGCATGGTATACGAGCGTTTCGGATATATGCCTCGCGCTACCTTTCAGAATTGCAACTGCCGCAGTGACCTTCCCATTCCAATATATCGGGGCACAGTTTAGACAAATATATGACCGTGGCCTTCATTACCTACCGGATACGTTGTCCCAGATTCCCATGGTAAAAATCCCATTCCGCGCCGTCGATGAAGGAATATTTGAAAGACAATTGCACTGGGGAGAGCGGCATAAAGGTATCTTTAATATGGGTTCTGCCTACGAATCCATCGCCCGCCCCGACGCAGCTACGTACGTTACCGAGGACATCACACAATTGGAGAGTTCCAAGAATCACGTTTGTAAGTCTCCAGTAATTTATGTTGATGCGTCCTCTCATGTTAGACACGGTTTGTTGGGCCAGGACCTGGACGGTGGTTTTTCTGTTGTTATCACAGGTTCTCTCGATCCGGTAGGCAGTCATACTGATATATACCAGGGACCAATATACGAACTCATTGCGAAGGTCTTATTGGACCGAATTCAGATTAACAAGAAAATATCGGCTGACAAGTGTGAGATTGCTACGTCATAAATAGCACAGGGTTAAGGTTTCAATGAGTTATAGCAGCCGGAAGGGAATGCCGACACGAAACGGCTCGTGCGCAGGCTGAAGACGAACTCCTTTGGCGCCGTGAGAGGCCGAATCCAGGTAGTAATTGGGTCAGAGTGCCATTTCTGAGCGGCACTAAACTCTCTGGCCTCAAAGGCGGCGACATTCATGAGCGCGCCTCCAGATCGTGAAGACCGAACCAGGTACCATGAAGATGAATTTAGGGTCAGATCTTGCCATGTGCGTTCGCTGTCTTCCTGCGCTTATTGGCACACACAGAACAAGATGTGACCCCAATTCATTCGTCCTCTGGCTCCCTCAAATCATTGCTCACTGGTATGCACAGAACAAGAGTGACCACAATTCTGTGACGGGCACTGTATTGTCAGGTCACCTTCGTATCTTTTCCAGTCGCCAAGTTGCGTGCAATCCTGCGGCCTCCTTCAAGGCTTCGCGCAGCCTGGCGTGGTGGCTATGCCAAAACTGGGAGAAGACGGTACTCATGCGGCGGTCGGCATAGAGCATGAGCACAGAGGCCAGCAAAAATCCGCCTACGACGACTCCCGCTTTTCCAGGCGACATGGCGAGCGCTTTCACACTTGCCAGACCTCCTCGAACTGAAGTGTCACGATGTGGTACACGAACAACCCCATGTTCTTCAGTACCAGCCAGGGAGTGGACAATGATTGCATCCCGTCCGGCGTCGAGACCGCGACGAGGAAGACAAGGAATGCACACACATAGAGATAGTAGGAGGTTAGCCCTATTCCAATCTCGCTTCTAACCCCCGCCAACAGGGATTCCTCACCGTCGTGGGCCGAACGAAGCACCGCTTCGACTGCTTTCGCTCTGGCCTCGGCGGCCGTCTGTTTTCCGCCATTGTCGGTCGGGGTGATGACCACATTGGCGTTGGACGGCAGATTGCTGGGAGCATAATCATCGGTTCCATGCGCAATCCGTTCGAGCACACTCAAATGAACGGCGGGCGTTGCATGATGCATCCGGCAAATCTCAGCGATGTCCCGCACTTTCCATCGATAGAAAATCCCTAAGCCTGAACGAGGATCGTACAATTTGTCATCCACATTCGCGTGTTCATAATAGAGTGCCCGGTCGGCCGCAAGCAGGCGGAGCCCCTCACCCTCGCCGCCGGTGCGTTCCGCCTTCCGCATCATCCATTCGAGCGCCACGAGCGACATGCCCTGTTTCGGATACCCGCCGCCGACGTTCGAATGGGCTCCGGCGAACCATACTTGTTCGATTCGGCCTGTATCTTCTTCTCTCTCATCCCAAAGAATAGGGCGAAACGAATGTCGTTCATCATCAATCACCAACGCGTGGCAGGCATGCTTCACCAGCTTGCTCAATTTGTGGTCGCGAAACTTGAACCGGTAGAACACCATGTTGATGAAATCGCTCAGATGGAACGGCAGACCGACGGCATCCACCGTGTCCCACACGCCCATGAAAGCGATCGGGACCTCGCACGCGAGACAGTGTTCGCTTTTGAACTTAGCGATTAAGGAGTTATCCGGCTTGCCGAGAAACAATTTCGCCATCGCCGTGCGATAAGATTTGCGATAGACCCTATAGGTGTCGTTGACGGCGGCATCAAGATCGTCCGCCGTTTGGAGTTTCTTGACATCCAGGATGCTGCAGGCCGCGATGAGGCCGACCAGGGTCCGCACGGTAAATGCGCCGCGGCTGAAGCCAAAGAGGAAAATGCGATCGCCTGGGTCGTAAATGCGAACCAACTCTTTGTACAGTTGCTTGACGTTGCGGCTGAGCCCATATCCCGTCGCGCCGGTAAAGATTTTGAGCGGCTTAAAATTTTCGGTTCCGACTCCGTCGTCATAGAGCGCAACTCAGGGAGTCAATTCAGGCTGTGTTTTGTGGCCGTTCAGGTCGATGGCTTCAAACAGCTTGAACACATTGGTGCCTCGTCCTTTGATGGCTGTGTTACCGGTTCCATCGGAACAGATCACGATATTTTTCGACATGGCACCTCCCATATGCAATGAATCCCCCGGCTCCATGGCCGATCAACCACCCAGAGCTCTCCCCTATCAACCCATCACACACACATCATGCCAGGCCTTGCGCCGTAACCATTCGGCGATGCGATCAGGATAAATGACTAATTGCATTAGGGAAATGTGGGATCGAGCCGATCGAGCGTGACTGTACCAGTCACGCTACGAGGGTATCTGAAACGATACCCCATGGAATCTGATCCGATACAGGGGAGAAAAAGAGAGACGTGAGACTGGCGTCCCACTTCCCTATATCCGACCATCCCCTAGTTTCCTGATCTCTTCCATCCTCCGGCGATTCACACCGAAATGGCCGGAGCCGAGCCGAGATGCCGAGCGGAAATGAATCTTCTCATTTCATCATCGAATAGGAATTCCACATCGTCAACGAATCGGAGCACCAGGCTCGTGAATTCGAAACGCAGGTAGGATTCATCCTCGTTAACGAGGTCGGACAGGGCAGGGAGAGAACCGCCTGCTTACAGTAAGTGCTTCTTTTGCTTCCTCCTTGATCCGTTGATACCGGAGTGGGGCGATCGCATGTCGCTCGTCTTGAGATTTCGTCGAGACGCAATTGAGGCTTGAGACAAGGAGGGAATAGTCTCACGGCATGAAGAACCGACGATGAGTCGCCATCTATCTGATCCACACCACGATGAACTCATCCGTACGGATCGGAAAGTCGCGGCAGTGCAATGCTCCCGAGCGGCCCTGTCAATGAGGGTGATGCGAGCGTACCGATTCAGACTAGACCGACCAGCAGGGGCCGAACCGACCATTTGGCTCTGACGTTGAGAAATTGGTCTCGAGATCTTTTTCGTTATTCCACTATGCCATGGAGCCGTTTTTTCATGTTCGAATCTCTTGACAAATATGAAACCACGCTCCTAGTGCAGGATCGGTTATCCACAGGAAACTTTTGAACCTGTGGATAGCGATCCGAATGGTGGCAATGACCAGGGCACCAGCAGGGGCCAATTGGTCATGCTAAGTACTCGTCCTAGGAATATGCAAGAAAGGAAAGAACGTATACCGGTACCACTATTACTTGTGGCTCTACCGGTGTGGGGCGGATGCCTAAAAAATAGGCGAGTCGATGAATAGCCACGCCATTCGCACCGTCTTTCTCTGATCAAGGGACTTATTCACAAGGTTATCCACAGAAGATGGGGATGTGAAATCTCATGCCAATCCTTCCGCCCAATGAAATGATTTTGGGAACCCTTCGATATTGTTCGGTTGCTTAACTACAATGATTGAGCGGCAGAGTCCGCTACTATTTGTAACGAGCAGGCTTCATAGCTTTCCATTTCCACGGAGGAACGGGATTAGGCTCAGCCCACAGGCCCATCCTTCCGGCCCTAGCCAGTTCTTCCATATCTTTCAGAGCTTGATCGTCGGACCCTCCCGGCTGCACCCAGGCAAGCCCCTCTTTGATCAACTCATGGGCGATCTGTCGCCTATCCGGCAGGAGGATGTCGGCGGTCATCCGGCCCTGTCGATCCCGTTTCAAGTCTCGTACGATCACTTCGCGGTTGGCGATGTAGGCAGCCGTCGCATGCTTCGCCTGTTTCCCATAGGGTTGTTTCAGCTCGGGACAATCCACATCACGAAGATAAACCATGTCCTTTCGGCCTTGATGGTGGATTGTCAGGCGATCTCCCTCGTGAACGATGAGAACCCGCGCGACAACGTCGGTCGCCGCCAACGTGGGTGCGGCCATCACCCATGTAGACGTTATTGTTGTGACAAGCAGGAGTGTTCGGAACATGGGCCTATGCTAGCGCCTCAGCATGTTCTGGCCAACTATTTCCTGATTCTTGGACATCACGAGAGCCCCCTTGATCGCCATACCCGTGAGGCGTAGATTGGATTGTCGATACCGCCTCATCTTCCAGGGGGGGGGTGGTCATGCTCGTCCTGGGAATACCGCACCAACCGACTGTACATGGCAAGTGTGCCTCCCCCTCTCTTTTATCTCTGAACAATTATCTCACTGAGTTGTCTTGGAAAGATGTCATCGGGCTCGTGAGCTCGACGAACTTCTTTCTGTGTGACTTGTCGCCACACATGCGATTGCCCGATGTAGTAGGGAGGTAGGTATGTCGTACCGCTATAACACGATCGATATCATCTTAGGCGTCGAGATGTGTGCAACTCTCTTTGGAGGCCTCCTGTTGTTTCTCTTCGCCAACGGAACCCATCGAGCAGTCCCGCCACAAGCTATAGCGTTGTTGACCGCCAGCTTTTGGGGAGGACTTGCCATGGCGGCGCAGAGCAGAGAGGCGAAAACGCTCGCTCAGCTGAGACAGGACGCGGGCCGCTGGGCGTTTCGCATGGCAGCCTAACTCAAGCGTGAACGGTACACCGGTGCCCGACAGAATCAGGAGGCAAGCCGTCGAGTGCCGGTGAAGTCATGAGCATGAGAAACGCAGCACATCGAATCGATCGTGGGATACAACCCAAATCCATCCGACTGCTCATTGTCGAAGCCCAACGCCTGTTCAGACAAAGCCTGCGGATACTCTTGGAACAGGAACGAGATATCGCTGCAGTGGTGGAAGCAACGGATGGACGCGAGGCCCATCGACTGGCGCTAGAACACAAACCCGACATCGTCCTTCTGGACGTCGATATGCCGGACCTTGATGTGGAATCGGTGACCAAACTCATTCACCAACACTTGCCCGACACAAGCGTGCTGCTGTTGGCTCGGTACGATGAAGACACTCGGATCGTGACCGCGATGCGGGCTGGAGCGTTCGGCTATATCTTAAAGGACACTGACCAGACAGATTTTCTCCGCATCATCAGAGCGACCGCTCGGGGAGAGCAGGTCTTGTCTCCGATCATACCGGACCATCTCGTTCGAACCGTTCCCGGTGCAGTCAGACACCCCCAGGAGGAACACACCATCCAGTTTTCCGGTCTGACCGACCGTGAACGGGAAATATTGGCTTGCGCGGCAGCCGGCCGGAGCAACAAGGAAATCGCCGACCAGTTGTGCGTGTCAGTCGATACCGTGAAGACGCACCTCCATCACATCTATCAGAAGCTCTCCGTCGGCGGACGTGTCGAGGCGATTCTCACCTACCTTCGTGCTCGGTAGTCCAGAGCCTTTGCGTGTCTCCCCCATCACCCAATTGGTGTAGGCAATAATTCCATCTTCTGGGCGATGGTGCAGGAGCAGTCGGCATCTTAACATTTACCGATGAGAAGAGATCGTCAGGCACCCTGATTCAAAAACTTGACGTTATAAGCATGGAGGTAAACGGCGATGGAGCATATACACATGAAGGATATAAAAGACGAGCTAAAGTCTGAGCCAACATGGGCATACGTGTATGCAGCATTTTTTCTCGGGATGGTTGTCTTTGCAATCGTGGTCGGCGGTTTCAACTGGAGCATGGGTTGAACACCCGGGCAACCGACATAGCCTCCCTCGGTTGCCCGGCTGATGCTGTGCGTGGAATGGGCAACACCTTATCGAGCGTTTGAGACTCGAAGGATCTCTCCATCATCCTGTCGGTGAGAAGAGAGAGCCGTCCATCCGGTCCGTGCTGGGCTTCGCGAAGTCGTGACTTCAGTTCTGAAAGATAGCGTTCCTCACAGACTACCCGAGTGCCGTCAAGCGTCAGACGAACGAGCAAACCGGGATTGAGTGAGCCCACAAAGAGCGATCCATTCCATTCAGGGGATGTCTTGCCGGTATAAAAGGTCATGCCGGACGGGGCGATGACCGGGGCCCAGTAATAGACCGGCTGCTCCATGCCGGGCTTCGATGTTCCCTCTCCGATGATCGTCCCGTTGTAGTCGACGCCATAGGTAATGACCGGCCAGCCGTAATTCTTGCCCGCCTCAGGATGGTTCAGCTCATCACCGCATCGAGATCCATGCTCGAGCGTCCACAACTGCCCTGTCGCCGGATGAAGGGCCGCCGCTTGGATATTCTCCGATGGCCATAGGACCAAATCTCTGGTTCCGCTCCATCTTTGCCGACAAAAGGGTTGTCGCGTGGAACCATCCCATCCGGATGGACACGCACGATCTTCCCGAATTCCACGGACAGATCCTGGGCCTTGTCTCGATAGTCGTACCGATCTCCCAACGTAATGAACAAGGTTCCGTCCCGAGCAAAGACGAGTCGCGAGCCGAAATGATTGGCCCCGGTCACCTTGGGCTGCTGCCTAAAGATGACTCGCAGGTTCTCCAAGCGATTGTCAATGAGCTTGGCGCGAGCCACGGCAGTCCCGGCGGTGCCGCGATCGCCCGGTTCAGCGTAGGAGAGGTAGAGCAGCCGGTTCTCGGTGAACCGTGGATCGAGCTCGATATCGAGAAGGCCGCCTTGGCCACGCGCAAAAACCGGAGACACGCCCGGCAATGGATCAGAAAGGCGGCCGTCGGGACCCACGATGCGTAATCGTACTGGTCGCTCGGTCACCAACATTCGCCCATCCGGCAGGAATGCGAGCGCCCAGGGATGTTCCAACCCTTTGGCCACGGTTTCGACGGTCATCCGACCTTGCAGTGGAGTCGGCGTGGGTGAACGAGGCGCGTGATCCTCCGCCGACACGGATGCAAACCCAGAGGCGAGAACCGCCAACATGATAGCCGTGGTTCGGTGGTTCATAAATATCTTGTCCCTCATATTGGAACAGCCGAACAAAAGAATGGCCACGGCGACAGGTTGACGGTTCAACGAATGCTTCTCAACACCCGAGGCTGCAAGAGATGTTGTCCGTCTCCGTTTGCGGCTCGGCGCCGAGCCTGCTGGGCGTCTTTAATCGGAATGCGAGTTTGGTAATAATAGCAGTTCAGCACCCGTTGTCGGAGCTGCTCTTTGGTGAGGCGTCCATCATGCCTCCTTAAAAAATAGCTTTCACTCCCATGGCCCATGGGCTTCGGAAAAGTCACGATCACGCGTAGCACTACGAAGCTGAAGCATTGTTTTCACGCGGGATTCAGGTTGAATTCTAGTATGGCGAGGCTGAAGAAGAGTCAAAGAAAGAAATGCCATCTAGGGCAAATCCTAGCTCGGCATAACAGATTGTAGAGTGCCCGTGCATCCGATGCGGTAATACGAAACCGTGGGCTTCTGCGATACTGACAATCATCCCTCAACGCTCATTGACCTGCCTCTTTTCACGCGTTGACTCTCACCCAATCGGTGTAGACCATGATTCAACCTTCTAGGCGATGTCGAAGGAGCAGTCCGCATCTTAGGATGTTGGTAAAGAGAGAGGACGGTCCGACATCCTTATCCGGAAAACCGGACGTTCGAAGCAAGGAGGTGAAGCGCGATGCAGCATATACACATGAAGGATGTAAAAGACGAGCTAAAGTCTGAGCCAACATGGGCATACGTGTATGCAGCGTTTTTTCTCGGGATCGTTGTCTTTGCAGTCCTGTCCGGCGGTTTCGGTTTCCACTTCTGATGATCGATCGATAGCAGATGTCCAGCTGAGTGGTGTGAGGGGGTGAGTGCGCCGCAAGGACGGGAATGCCAGCTGGAGCTGTCCTCCGACGGCTCCAGCTGTCCATGGACGATGCCATGAAACGCTGGCTTGCTGCGGCGTCGCTTTCTTCGTTCGCAATCCACACTCCCATGTGGTACACTGAGTCACACGAATTCTGATCCTCGCGCTTTTCCCTCGCCGTTTCGCTCCTGCGCGATAGTATTGATCAGTCTGCGGTGAGTTCGTCTGGCGTCGGTCTTTGTCCCTCAGCCATCAGTGTAGCTGACGGAGACCCCGAGAGCGCCTCCGCCGTGTCTCTCGACCGCTACTTCAGGCAATGGAGGCTGGTGCAGGCTGTACGTGCACCGTATGGGGCAGCTCTGTGCCCTTGAGTCAAGGAGGAGACAAACAGATGAGCGACCACACGCGAAGTGAATGTCCATGAGTACCGTCAAGATGAATCGACCGACACCCGTTGAGCGTTGGGTCCGCATCCCAGACGGCACGAGAGTGCGTCATCGCTCGGAGGCCTATGAAGGTGTCATTGACGGCTTGACGGAGATGGTATCCGGCTCAGAGCGTAACCCTGACGGAAAAACGCTGTATCGCGTGAATGTAGGGGATAGCACGCGGTTACTCGTCTCGGAGGATCACCTCAATATTCTGCTCGACAACAACAAGTTGGTTCTGCTCGCTCGCGAATCAGAACTGTATCGTCGGTCCGTCACCGACCGGCTCCGAGCAGTCTTTCCGGAAGATCGGTTCGTGACTGCTGGGGACAAAGTGTCTCCGTCTCTCGACAAGTCGCGATGATGGTAAGGCGGACATCCTGCCGCCTATTTCGTAACGTTCAACCCTTGAAGGTGTAAACGCGATGAAGACATCATGGGGAACCAAAGCTTCGCACCGACGAAAGCGGGCCATTCGTAGAACGAAGGTCCGCTGGGATCTGCTCGGACTACAGGACCCGGAACGGACGTCGTCGACAACGTCGATAGACGATATTCGTCGTCAGATCATCTCAGCCGCAAACCAAGGCCTCAGCCCAGATACGCTCTCCCGTTCTCATGCAAAGCCTGGACGCCCCAAACCGGGATCCAAGGCGTCGGTGGTTACCGGCAAGCGTGGTGCCGCTTCGTAGCAGGCCTTACTACATAAGCGCACCGCACCCGAAAGGAGGACATCATCGGAGGAACAGGCAAAACCACAGCCGCAAAGCGGGACCGTGAGAAAGCACGTCTGCAGAAACAACGCGACAAAGAAGAGCGCCGTGTACAGCGGAAGGCTGCCAAGCTCAATCGGCCGACGCAAGAGGGCGAAGACCCTGACCTCGCCGGCTTGCAATGGGGCCCACAACCCCCTCTCTTTTGATCAGCACCACCGGTTGTGTCTATTCGCCGGTGATTCCGCCTCTCCGTTCTATACCGGCTCTGTGTCCTTGAATTGACGATCGCGGTAGGCTGCCAATGTGGCAGCGAGAGAGGTTTTCAACTCCAAGCGCTTGGGTTTGCCGGTCGAGGTATAGGGTACCGCTTGTCCGAAATGGACGACCTTGGGACATTTCGAGAAGGGAAGCCGTCGACGGCAATGCGCGAGTAATTCGGCTTCTGTGGGTGGAGAGACATCGTCTCGCGGCACCACATAGGCGGCAATCTCTTCCCCATAGTAGCGATGCTCGAAGGGAACAGCCATCGCGAACCGGACCAGAGGATGAGTCCTCAACACCTCGTCGATTTCGAGCGGAGCAATATTGACGCCGCCTCGAATAATCAATTCCTTGAGCCGACCTGAAATGAAGAAAAACGGCCGACCGAGCTGATCGCGGACATAGAACCCCTCGTCCCCGGAGCGGAACCACCCCCATTGAAACGCCGCCTCATTGGCGTCGTCCCGTTTGAAGTAGCCGGCACATACGGTCCCGCCGCGGATGCAAATTTCTCCCCTCGCCATCTCCGGCAGCTGCTGTCCATCGCTGTCCACGATCGCCATCCTATTGTGTCGCAGCGGAACACCGATGGAAGGAAACTCGTAATCTCCGATCCAATGGCGATGCTCATCACGTGAGAGGTCATTCGGCAGAAAACAGGAATAGCAGGTCGTTTCGGACAGGCCGTAGCCATGGCGAATCGGAAACCCGAATCGGGCTTCGAACCGTGTCGCGGTGTCTTTGAACAAGGGGCCCGCGCCGCAGATGAGTCCACTGAAACCCTCCAGCTTGTATGGAGTTAGATCTTCGTTCGCATCAAGGAGAAATTCCAGGATCGTCGGCACGACGCTCACGCAAGTCACGCCCTCATCGTGCAATCTTCGCCAGAACGTGGCGCTTTTGAATTTGCGATTCAGGACGGCACCGCCTTTACAGTAAAACGGCGTGATCAGCGTGACGACCGTCCCGTTCACGTGGTGGATCGGGAGCACGCACATCAAGCAGTCGTCCACGCCGAACCGATGCCAGTCGGTGATCGCGTCGGCATCAAGGAGCAAATTCTCCACAGTAAGGATCACACCTTTGGGCGGACCGGTCGTCCCGGATGTGTAGACGATGAGCGCTTCGTCATCGAGTCGGGGAGTGATGGATGTTGTGTCTAGGTGGGAGGAGAATCCCACCATAGGGCCTGTCCTAGGCTTCGGTCCTTCCACGAAGCCTTCGTCATTCACCGCAATCACATGGCGTAAGGCCGGAAGATCTCGCTGAAGGTCTCTCACTTCATCAAGATAGGAGTGCCAGCAGCAGACGGCCGATGCCTCGGAATGTTGCAGGATATAACGTTTCTTCTCCGCAGATTCTTCGACGTTGATCGGAATAATCGTGATCCCCAGGATCCACGCCGCAAAGTACAGCACCACGGTGACGTCGTGATTAAAGAGGATCGTCGCCATCCGATCCCCCCGTCGTACCCCCACATGGTCATGAAGGAACGCCGCGGCCAGTTGGACTACCGTTCCGAATTCCGCATAGCTGTACGTATAGCGAACAGACCTGTCATCGTCGCAATAGGTCAAGCATGGCCGATTGACGAGGGCGCGATCATAGACGCGGGATTTGAAGAAGTCAGCGAACGAGTTCCATGGGAGCAGAGGACACAGTCCTTCGACTTTTCGTGCCTGCGCGATGTGCTCAGGTACGGCGATCAAGGGGGACATATTCCCTCCTCGACGGCCCCGTATAGAGAGCCCGGGGCCTCATCAACCGATTGTGATCCTGTTGTTCGATGACATGGGCGCACCATCCGGTGATGCGAGAACAGATAAACACCGGTGTATACAGCGTACGAGGAATTCCCATCAACAGATAGGCGACCGCGGTGTAGAAATCCAGGTTGGGACGGAGCCCTTTTTCCTGTTCCATGACGTGATCGACGGCGGTCGCAATCTCGTACCATCGGCGGTCGCCGCAGATCCGGCTCAACGATTCAGCGTGCCGTTGAATAATGGCTGAACGGCTGTCTCCCTTCTTGAGCACGCGGTGACCGAAACCCATGATCCGCTGTTTCTGTCGGAGAGCCTCCCGTACCCATGCTTCCGCCTGTTCACGGCTGCCGATACCGAGAAACATCTCGGCCACCGCCTCGTTGGCCCCGCCATGGAGCGGTCCCTTCAGCGTTCCGATCGCCGAAGTAACGGCCGAATGCATATCCGTCATCGTCGACGCAGTCACTCGGGAGGCGAACGTGGACGCATTGAATTCATGTTCGGCGTACAGTGTAAGGGAGATATCGAGAACTCGAGCCATGGCTTTCGCTTCATCGTTTCCCCTTCGGTCAGTGAGGAGGTACAAGAGATTCTCAGCGAAACTTAGATCCTCTAGTGGTCTCACGCGAGATTTTCCGCTCATGAGCCGATAGGCAGTCACAATCATCAGTGGGATCTGTGCCAGCAGTCGGATCGATTTCCGAACGTTGGCATCATGCGAGTTGTCGGCCGTCTCAGGATCGACCATGCCCAGCAGAGAAACGCCCGTTCGGACAATATCCATGGGATGTGAGCAGGAAGGCGCAGTGCCAAGGAAGACATCAAGGGGATGAGGAAGGGCAGCCTGATTGATGAGTTGTGCTGAGAAGTCTGCTAACTCCTGCTGATTCGGCAGCTGACCAAACAGCAGCAGATAGGCGACTTCCTCAAACGTG
Organism: Nitrospira sp.; assembly: GCA_029194675.1. Classification (NCBI taxonomy): domain Bacteria; kingdom Pseudomonadati; phylum Nitrospirota; class Nitrospiria; order Nitrospirales; family Nitrospiraceae; genus Nitrospira; species Nitrospira sp. The sequence continues at coordinate 154,023 of JARFXP010000005.1, forward strand.
CTGTGCTCCGCCAAATCACGGATCGGGTAACCACGATAGAGGAGACCGGCTTCCCCTTCATCGACAAGGCAGAGAGCCGATTCTCCGGCGATCACTCCTTCAAGACCGGGGCTATAAGCAGGACGACCTTTCACCTCACTCACGACAGACTCATTCATGGCGATGCTCATACATCCCCCCTTCCCGACGCTCACCAGACTCGGTGTACCGGAGCAGACGGTACAGTTCTCGTCGTGTCATCATGCGATGGAGCCAGTCCTTCTGAGATCCAAACAGCTTCAGCTCTGCCAACAGCCTATCGACGGCTTGCAAGGCCGTCCGTAACCCCGTAACAGGAAAGAGCACGCCGCGATACCCCAGGCTCTCAAATTCCGCGACGCTCAACAGAGGCGTTTTCCCGAACTCCGTCATATTGGCGATCAGTGGAACAGTAATTCCTCGCTTCGTAATTTCGCGAGCAAATGTTCGGAATTCTTCGGCCGATTCCAGAGCCTCGGGAAATAACGCGTCCGCCCCGGCTTCCGCGTAAGTCGCGGCACGTTGAACCGCCGCCTCAAGTCCCTCCACCGCGCGGGCGTCAGTGCGCGCAATAATCACGAAATCTGGATCTCGTTTGACATGGACAGCCGCCTTAATTTTGGCTGTCATTTCTTCTACAGGCACCAAACTTTTCCCCGAAAGATGGCCGCACTTCTTAGCCATTTCTTGATCTTCAATCTGCATGCCGGCGAGATCACTCTCCTCGAAAGCCCTTACCGCTTCGGCGACGGATAGCGGACCGCCATATCCTGTGTCCGCATCCACAATGGTCGGGATCGATACCGAACGGGCGATCCTTCCCGCCTCCGACGCCATATCACTAAGCGTCAACAGGCCGATGTCCGGCATTCCGCGGCAGGCAGATATTGCAGCGCCTGAGACATACGCAATCTCGTAGCCGGCTCGTTCGATCTGCATCGCGACCAACGCATTAAACGCTCCGGGAATGGCGAGAGTACGTGTAGCCAGCAATTCGCGCAACCGAGATGTCTTCGTTTGCGCTGCTGAATCCTTGTCCGTGTTCGTCATCCACCCTCCTGTTCTCAACTCAGATCCTCAAGAGCGGCATGAGCGTACTGATGTCTCTAACCCGATCAAGGTTCCACACGAATTCGATAAGCCGTTCGGTGCGAGAGCGATTCAGCCGTCCGGCGGCCAACCGGCGAAACTTTGCCTCCAGATCCCGATCCGACATCGGATTGCCTGGATGTCCTACCGGCACATCGACTTGACTCATGTAGGTTGTCCCCGCTTCTGTCTTGACCGTGATCCTGGTCGGCATGGTCCTAGGATAGCGTCCCATGAATTCCGGCTGCTGCGCGACACGGACCTTCTTCATCAGATTCCGCACGGCCGGATCGCTCAATCGTTTCGGGCCGAATGACTGCAACGTCACAGGACCGTGGAGCAATGCCACTGCAACGCAATAGGGGAAGCTGTGGTCAGCCGTCTCCCTCGTGGCCGGCTGCCATTTTTCAGGATCACGCCCGATGATTTCGATGGCCACGTCATAACTACCGATCTCAACACCTGTTACATGATCGATAGCACGAACTCCTTCTGCGTCCGTCACTTCATCGCGAAGTGCCAACGCCGCTTCGACCGCAGTCTGGGCGTGATACTCGACTGGGTAATGTTTGATATAGGTATCGAGGATCCTGAACTGAGGAGACTGGCTCTCACCGAGAGCGGGTGCCTGTCCCCGTTCTGCAGCGAAGGGCACCAGCTCCAGTGGTCCCGAAACCAGTTTCATGAAGCCCTTTTCTCCTTCGAAGATAGGCGAGGGTCCTGTCATACCCAGCTGCGCCAGCATGGCGGCGAAGACCCCGTTGCGGGCGGCATTCGAGAAGGCGCAGGCTTTCCACATGGACAGATCCCCGACCCGCGTCTGCCGAAGAGCCAGATTCGCAATGCCGGCCAGATTGATGGCCTGCACCGTCTGTTCGTTGGAAAGTTTCATGAGCTTGGCGGCACCGAGTGCGGAAGAAAAGGGGCCGTACGTCACATGGTCCCAACCGCGGGGACGTAGCGCCGAAGCATCACAGAGACGGCACTGGATTTCATAGGCGAGCACGATGGCTTCCATGGTGCGTTTACCGGACGCGTGGACGGCCTCGCCGACCGAAAGAATGGCCGGAATATTATCGGAAGGGTGCGCCGGCTCTTTTGAAAGATAGGTATCGTTGAAATCAAGATACCGGACCAGCCCGCCGTTGGCGAAGGTCGCAAGATCGGGTAGGGTTTTATGACCGGTGCCCCACACGGTCGCACCCTGCGGCACCTTGACGGTCTGGGCAATCAGGCGGGCGACCCGACACGGTGGTGCATTCCACGCCCCAAGCGCGCAGCCAAGGCTGTCGAGCACGCGCCGTTTGACTTCGTGCACAACAACGTTCGGCAAATCACTGTAGCGCAAAGACCTACAATATCGAGCGAGGCGATCTGCAAGCATCGGCTGACCCTTTCCGATCTATGCCATCTCTTCACCCCTCATGCTCGACACTCCACGAGCTCATGCTTCTGTTTCAGACAATTTCGGCTGCCGCTTTTCCAAGAATGCCTGTACGGCTTCTTGTTTGCCGGGAGTGACGCACAATCGGCCGAACAATTCCGCTTCCCTAGCCAGGCCCTCGGACAGGGGGATGTCGATTCCTCCCTTGATCGCATGAAGCGCAGCTTCCACCGCAGTTTTCCCGTGGGTGATAATTGAGGCCGCAATGGCGTCAACCTGTATGATCAACTCGTGCGACAGTACCACTTGGCTCAGCAAACCGATTCGCAGTGCTTTCTCCGCGGAGACACCCTTCCCGGTCAAGCTCATTTCCGCCGCCTTTGATGCGGCATACATCCCCCGCACAACCCTTCACTTGAACCTGGTCAGCGATTTCGAACTTCACCGACAGAGCTGACACTGCGGGATGGTCGATGCGCCAGAATTGCTGCAGCAAGCTCCGACATCCCCTCGCCTGTCGTCGCGACCGTACGCAACACATTCGGGCACCATTCGCGCAGATCTCGTAACGTGTTATCCGCGCCGAAAAGGTCTCCCTTGTTGACGACGACGATGTGTGCGACTTCCAATAGTCCGGCCTTCATCGCTTGAACCTCGTCGCCCAGGCCCGGTGCCACCACTGCCACAACGACATGCGCAAGATCGACGATGTCGATTTCATTCTGGCCAACCCCGATGGTCTCAATCAGGATCACTTCATATCCGGCTGTTTCCAATACCAGCGCGGCATCGCCGGTCGCTCGGGCGAGCCCTCCATGATGTCCGCGAGTGGCCATGCTTCTGATATAGACCCCGTCATCCAGCGCATGCTCCTGCATTCTGATACGGTCACCCAACAGAGCACCGCCTGTGACAGAGCTACTGATATCGACCGCCAAAACCCCCACCGTCAAACCTTGCCGTCGATAGCAACTCACTAAGCGGTTGACCACTGTACTCTTCCCAGCTCCGGGATACCCCGTGACACCAATCACCGTCGCCCCCTGCAAGGTGCTGTTGAGGAGGTGCAGGGCTTGTCTGTTGTCCGTGTGGTTCTCCAATAGGCTGATCAGACGTGAAACGGCACGAATATTACCGCTTCTGACCTGTTCGGCCAAGGTCGCCATACCTTCGATGTCACGCATGAACAGGTGCGGGCCAGCGGGACTCATGCCGCACCCTCATACGCGGTTCGTTCTGTCTGTACCTGCGATAGGCGCGACGATAGTCGGCGGTTCAGAACCTTACCGATCTCGCTTGCCGCCGCAATGACCTTCCGTTCATCCACGGCAAGCGAAGCGCCGGATGCTTTCAGGGCATAGACCACGTCTTCCGTCGCAACGTTCCCCGACGCCCCTGGCGCGTACGGACATCCTCCGAGTCCTCCAGCAGCCGTGTCGAACGCCTCGATGCCGTACTCCGCCCACGCGGTCAGGACATTGGCCACGGCCATGCCGCAGGTGTCGTGAACGTGAAGCGAGAGTCGACTAGGCTCGGCGCGGGGCACTATTTCATCCAGCAGCCTCTGGACGTCGCGGGGTGCGGCTTTTCCAACAGTGTCCCCGAGGGAGATTTCGTCGACTCCAAGATCAAATAACTGCCGCACCACATCCAAAACCTTCGACGGCTGGACGGCACCCTCGAAGGGACAATGGGTCACTGTAGAGATGTACCCTCGGACGACCATGCCGTCACGTTTCGCGTCGTACACCACCGGCCTGAACCGCTCGATCGACTCGTCAATCGTACAGTTGATGTTCTGCCGGGTGAACGTGTCGGAGGCCGCCGTAAAGACGGCGATCTTATCCACGCCCGCTGCCCTTGCCCGTTCCAATCCTCGTTCGTTCGGTACCAGCGCTGAGTAGATCACGCCGGGCCGCCGCTCAATCCTCCGGAACACCTCATCGGAATCCGCCAGTTGCGGAATGGCATGAGGCGACACAAACGATCCCGCTTCGATCTCCACCACACCGCTCTCGGACAAGGCGTTTATAAACGCTACCTTGGCCTCCGTGGAGACGACGTCCGACTCATGCTGCAGCCCGTCTCGAGGACCAACCTCGACGATCCGGATCACAGCCGAACTCTGTTTTGGTCCCTGGCTGTCGGGCATCATGCGATGTTCCACAACAACACCTTTTACTCTCCGCCTGTTGATGGAACCCAGTCCGGTGTTCGCCGTTCGCGAAAGGCACGAAGCCCTTCCAGCGCCTCAGATGAAAGGCGAGCCTGAACATTCCCTTCAATACAAGCCTTCCAACGCTCCTCCTGGGACAGATGGCGAAGTCGGTGAAACAGCGCTTTCGTGTCACGTACGGCCTGCGGAGCGAGCCGGCTAATCTGTTCAACCAATGATGCGACATGGGCGTCAAGCGTGACCGGCTCAACCACGTCATGAATCAGACCGGCTGCTTGAGCAATCCCTGCGGAAAACGACTCGCCGGTCAAACAGAATCGTCGTACGAAAGAGTCCCCGGTCTTCGCAAGGACGAAGGGGGCGATGACGGCCGGGACCAATCCCAGACGAACCTCGCTGAACGCGAAGGTCGCAGTGGCGGCAGACACGGTGATGTCGCACGCCGCGATTAACCCGATTCCTCCGCCATATGCAGGTCCCTGAACGCATCCGATCACCGGACAGGGGCAATCATCGATGGTCCGGAACATCGCGAGCAACAGCTCGGCGTCCTGCTGCGCTTCTGGTGCGGATACGATTCGGTCCGTCCCCATCCAGGTGAGGTCTGCACCTGCACAAAATGTCGGACCACTACCGGTTAGGACGATTGCACGCACCGAATGGTCCTGTCCCAATGTTTCGAAGGCCTTGCAGATCTCGGCCACCATGCGGGCATCGAACGCATTTCGTCGATCGGGTCGATTCAAGGTCACCCTTGCGCCGCCTTCGTACAACTCAACGAGGATCGACGTAGGATGATTCATCGGCGCCTCACATACGAAAAACAGGGAAGTGCGACGGGTGGACCGGCGTCGTCATCGCGACGTCAAGACACAGACCGAGAATTTTCCGCGTATCCACCGGATCGATGATCCCATCATCCCAGAGACGAGCGGTGCTGAAATAGGGACTGCACTCCTGCTCATACTGGGCTCGTATAGAGGCCGTGATCCTTCGTCGCTCGTCTTCCGACAGGGACCCGTTGTCGCGGGCCCGCTGCTGCTGTTTCACCGTCAAGAGTACCTGGGCCGCCTGTTGCGCCCCCATCACTGAAGTCCGCGCATTGGGCCAGAGAAAGAGAAACCGCGGAGCGTAAGCGCGTCCGCACATGGCGTAATTGCCGGCGCCATGAGAGGCGCCGATAATAATGGTGAACTTCGGAACCTCGGCGGTCGCCACCGCTTGCACCATCTTGGCGCCGTCCTTGATGATTCCGCGCGCCTCATATTCCTTCCCAACCATGAAGCCGGTAATGTTTTGCAGAAATACGAGCGGTAGCCGTCGCTGGGTGCAGAGTTGCACAAAGTGCGCGCCTTTCAGCGCAGCTTCGGAGAAAAGCACGCCGTTATTCGCAACGATGCCGACCTGGTGCCCCATCCAACGGGCAAAGCCACACAGAAGCGTTCTGCCGTAACGGGCCTTAAACTCATGAAAGCAGCTGCCGTCCACTAAGCGGGCGATGACTTCACTGGCGTCGAATGTCTGCCGTGGATTGTTCGGAATGAGTCCATACAATTCAGAAGCCGGGTAATGCGGCTCTTCGATCGCAGCCGGTCTGCGAAGGGCCGGCCGTCGAGGCAAGGTGTCGATGATCGACCGGCAGATTTCGAGTGCCTGCTGGTCATCGTCTGCGAGGTGATCGCTCACACCCGAAAACCTGGTATGGAGATCTGCCCCGCCAAGCTCTTCGGCGGTGACCTCCTCACCGGTTGCCGCTTTGACCAGCGGGGGTCCTGCCAGATAAATGGTGCCGGTCCCTTTGACGATCACGTTTTCATCGCACATGGCCGGCACATAGGCGCCGCCCGCAGTGCACATCCCCATAACGACGGCAATTTGAGGAATCGCGAGAGCGGACATGCGCGCCTGGTTATAAAAGATCCGTCCGAAGTGCTCCTTGTCGGCGAAGACATCGGCTTGCATCGGCAGGAACACACCTCCGGAATCAACGAGATAGATTGCGGGCAGCCGATTTTCCAGGGCGATCTCTTGAGCTCGAAGATGTTTCTTGATCGTCATGGGGAAGTAGGTCCCGCCCTTGACCGTCGCGTCATTGGCGGCGATGACGCAGGGCCGTCCTGCCACAAAACCAATGGCAGTAATCAGACCGGCGGCAGCAATATGATCGTCGTACATGTCCGATGCTGCCAAGGGGCTGAGCTCGAGCCAAGGCGCACCCGGATCGAGCAACTTCGCAATCCGCTCACGAGCGGTCAGTTTGCCCCGTTGTTGATGAATCGTGATGGCCTCCGGAGGTCCCCCAGCTCGAGCGAGCGCGAGGTGTTTCTGAAGGTCGGCCACTAGTCCTTCATAGTGTGCACGATTCGACGCGAATTCGCCGGAGTTGGTCATCACCGATGTGGTCAACGTACGCATGGTTCCTCAGCCCTGTGGTTTGAGCCCTTTCACGAACGTTACGATCTCCTCCATGGGTGCTCCCGGCCTAAACAGAGCCTTCACTCCGACCGCCGTGAGCGTGGACACATCCTCATCGGGGATGATTCCGCCGCCGAACAAGGCGATGTCTTCGGCATCCTGTTCTTTAAGGAGTTCGAGAACGCGACGGAACAGCGTCTTGTGCGCTCCTGAAAGAATGCTCAAACCGATCGCATCCACATCCTCTTGGATCGCCGTATTGACGATCTGCTCCGGCGTCTGATGCAATCCGGTATAGATGACTTCCATTCCGGCGTCTCGCAAAGCACGCGCAATGAGCTTCACCCCTCGGTCATGCCCATCGAGGCCGACTTTGCCGATCAAAACACGAAGAGGAGCAATCGCTACCGTCATGTTGCCACCTCCCGAAGATAATACTTGCCTTCCTGATCCCTCCGCACGTACCCAGCCTGAACCACTGGATCATGCTCGAAGAGCAGCAGCCATTGCTCTTCAAACGCCCGATCCAACACCCATCGTTTCGTCTCCATGGTCTGGATGGGGAAGAGATCGTAGCCCATGATGTAGGGAAGCGGCAGATGCGATACGGTCGGAATCAAGTCTCCTAGAAAAAAGGCAATCCGCCCTTCCGATTCGATCTTGACGCTCTGATGACAGCGCGTATGGCCGGCAGTAACAACCGCTGTCACGCCTGGAATGAGTTCCGTATCGCCATGGAGGAATTCCCACTGATTGATGTGATCGATCGGTGTAAAGTTGTCCGGGCGGTAGCTGGCCTTGGTCCGTTCATTGGCGCGAGCCGCATCTTCAAACTCGCCATGCTGAATGAAGTATTTGGCGTTGGGAAAGGTGGGCACGACGGATCCGTCCTCTCGCATCGTGTTCCCGCCGGCATGGTCGAAATGCAGATGCGTGTTGATCACCAGATGGATGTCATCCGGTCCTAGGCCTAGTCGCTTCAATGATTCAAGGATCGTCGGCGTTCGCTCAACGGCGAACATACGGTGAAACTTCTCGTCTTCCTTAGGCCCCAGCCCCGTATCAACCAGGATGTTCTTGCCGTTCGCCCTGATTAATAGAGCTGTGAGGCTGAGGGAGATCCGGTTCGACTCATCGGTGGGACAACATTTCTCCCACAAGACTTTCGGCACAACGCCAAACATGGCGCCGCCGTCCAGCCGGAAGCGGCCGTCACTTACGGGATAAATCTCAAACGCACCGAGTTTCATGAGTAGCTCTCGACCGACTGTGTTTTTACCTCATCGACCTATTCTACGGGTCCTGTCACGACAAACAGCCCCACCGTGCTCACTCCACCCATCCCCCTGTGGGACCCTTTCGTTGCGCGCGGTGGGGCGCCCCGTTCGCCGCGCCACCCGTGATTTCCCATCGCCGCTTCTATTCGGCCCATTTCCTTCTAGCACCTTCTTCTTCCTTTCCCATTCCCCTAGCCCAAGTCGATCAGAGTGGTGGAAAGAGACATTGCGGGAAAGCCGTGCTGGTGTGCGTAGAGAACGAACGAGCGAGGGCCGACAGCTCATGGCTGTACCTTCAGTCATGAGCAGATCGGAATACCCCCACGTTTCCACGTGGGGGATAGGGGGCACCGCAGCCGTTCTTCCGTGCACTACAGCAGCTAGGCGAACACGCAAAGAATCGGCTTCACCACTCTGATCGACCCTCATAACACCACCGGATCCCGATACATGCCCAAGACTTCTTTCAATGCCAGGCAAATTTCACCTAACGTCGCCTTGGCCTTCACCGCGTCGATGAGATACGGCATCACATTCTCGCCACACGTGGCTGCTTCCTGCAGTGCCTCGACGGCGCCGGCCATTTTGAAGGAGTCGCGAGACTTCCGCAGGTCCGAAAGACGTGCCACCTGGTCATTCTCAACATCCTGCCCGATCTTGAGGATCGGGATCTGGCGTGCTTCCGGTTCCACATACTCGTTGACCCCCACGATGATTCGCTCCTTCTGTTCCACCTCACGTAGGTACCGTTGCGCGGCGTCGAGGATTTCACGCTGGGGGAAGCCCCGCTCGATGGCCCTGACCATGCCGCCCATCTCGTCCAACCGACGAAAGTAACCCAGCGCCGCCTCTTCGAGGCGATTAGTAAGGGTCTCGACATAATAGGAGCCGCCGAGAGGATCAACGGTATTGGTGACCTCGCTCTCCTGCGCGATGATCTGCTGGGTGCGCAGCGCGAGTTTCACCGCGTCTTCGGTCGGCAGCGCGAGCGTTTCGTCCATCGAATTGGTATGGAGGGACTGTGTGCCACCCATGACGGCCGCGAGGGCCTGAATCGTCGTCCGGACCACGTTGTTCATGGGCTGTTGCGCCGTGAGTGAACAGCCGGCCGTCTGCGCGTGGCAGCGAAGTTGCGCCGAGCGGGGATCGGAGGGCCGATACCGACGCGTCATTTCGCGAGCCCACAGTCGACGGGCGGCACGGAACTTGGCGATCTCCTCAAAGAAGTCGTTGTGGGCATTGAAAAAGAACGAGAGCTGCGGAGCGAACCGGTCCACGGGTAGACCCGCTTTGACCGCCGCATCCACGTAGGTGAGACCGTCGTAGAGGGTAAAGGCCAATTCTTGCACCGCAGTCGAGCCGGCTTCCCGGATGTGATACCCGCTGATGCTGACCGGATGCCACTTGGGCACATACTCGGCGCAGTACGCGATGGTGTCGGTGATCAGGCGGAGTGAAGGATCAGGCGGAAAGAGCCACTCTTTCTGAGCGATGTATTCTTTCAGAATATCGTTCTGCAACGTGCCGTCCAGCCGCTCGAGACCGATGCCGCGCTTCACCGCGACCGCGAGATACATCGCGAAGATCACGGCGGCCGGACCGTTGATCGTCATCGAGGTGGTGACTTGCTCAAGCGGAATGCCGTCGAACAGTCGCTCCATGTCATCGAGCGAGGAGATCGCGACGCCGCAATGACCGACCTCACCGTGAGCGCGGGGATCATCTGCGTCGATTCCCATCAACGTCGGCATGTCGAACGCCACGCTCAGTCCGTTTTGTCCATGCTGGAGGAGGTATTTGAATCGGCGATTCGTGTCCTCCGCCGATCCGAATCCGGCGAATTGCCGCATCGTCCAGAGCCGGCCGCGATACATGGTCGGATGCACGCCTCGTGTGTACGGAAACTCACCCGGTGCTCCAAGTTCTTCCTCGGGCGACCAGTCCTTCAGATCGTTATGGGTATACACAGGGTTGATGCCGAATGCCGAAAGAGAGGTGAATCGCGGTTTACGTTCTTGCATCATCTGCTCCGGATCGTGGCGAGGAACCGGGGATCAAGATCAGAACCTGCTTATGGCTGCCTGCTGTTCGTTACTCCCTTCATAGACGTAGAACCCGCGGCCGCTCTTCCTCCCAAGCCACCCTGCTTCAACATACTGGCGGAGCAAGGGGCAGGGACGGAATTTGGGATCGTTCAAGTCCTGACACAGAACATCGCCGATGGCCAACACTGTATCCAGGCCGATCCGGTCGGCAAGGGCCAACGGTCCCACGGGATGATTGGCGCCGGCAGTCATGGCCAGATCAATGTCCTCGGCAGATGCAACATCCTCTTCCAGCACGAAAACGGCCTCATTGATCATGGGAATCAGGACGCGGTTCACGATGAATCCCGGTACATCTTTAGCCAAGACGGGCGTTTTCCCCAAGCGCTTTGCCAAGTCGAGCACAAGTTGCGTCGTTTGTTCGGTTGTTTCCAGTCCGCGAACAACCTCCACGAGTCTCATCACCGGTGCTGGGTTCATAAAATGGAAACCCACAACACGGTCCGGCCGGCCGGAGGCGGCTCCTAACTTCGTGATTGAAATGGATGAGGTATTGGTCGCGAACACTGCCTGCGGCACGCAGACTCGATTCAATTGGGCGAAGAGGTCTCGCTTCATAGCGAGATCTTCCGGAATCGCTTCGATGACCAACTGTACGTCCCGCAAGCGGTCGAGCTTGACCGATGGGTGAATGAGAGCCAGCACCTCCCCTGCTTGACGGTCGGTGAGGCTCCCTCGCGAAACTGCACGTTCCAATCCGACACGTATCTTGGAGATGGCCTCCGCTAACGGCGGCTCGGCAACGTCCACAAGGAAGACATGGTACCCGGCAGTGGCGCACACTTGACCAATGCCGCGGCCCATCTGGCCCGCTCCGACAATGCCGATCATCCCTATGTCGTCGAGTTTCATGGCAAGAAACCACCACCTTCGCTCGTTACTCCGACCGGCTGAACCGGCCGTTAAAACTCGTCCGCACGGCGCCGACGATCCCTGCACGTGAGGTCCGGTTCACAAGATCTGCTCCCAATGGCTCTGTTCGAGATACTGTTTCACTTTTGCCATGAATTGATCCGCCGTTGCACCGTCGATGACCCGATGGTCGAAGGACAGGCTGAGGTAGCCCGTCGGTCGAATGGCAATCGCATCGTCAATGATGACGGCACGTTTCTGAATGGCGCCGATGCCCAAAATCGCGATTTGCGGCTGATGGATGATCGGGGTGCTGAACAAGCTGCCGAACCCGCCATGGTTCGTGATTGTGAACGTCCCGCCCTGAACCGCTTCAGGATTCAACTTTTTGGACCTGGCCCGTTCGGCGAGATCACCGATTTCTTTCGACAGCTGCGTCAGTCCTTTTCGATCGGCATACCGAATAACCGGCACCAATAGCCCGTCATCGAGCGCTGTGGCGATCCCCACGTGGATATCTTTCTTCACCACGATGCCTTGCTCACTCCATGACGAATTCACGACTGGTACCTCGCGAATGGCTCTCGTCGCGGAACGGATCACAAACGGAAGATAGGTGAGGTTTCGACCTTCCCTGAATTTGACGATGTTCGAAAAATCGGCCTCGAAAAAGGTGGTGACGTGGGCTGACGTCTGTTTGCTCTTGACCATCCGATCGGCGATGGTCTTGCGCATCTGCGTGAAGGGCAGAAGTTCTTCGCCCATGGAAACCTCGTCACCCGCAGCGGCGACTGTGATCTGAGAACCGCGCTGAGCGAGACAGTCGAGCACATCCTTCTTGGTTACCCGGCCGCCGACCCCGGTCCCCTTCACCTGTGAAAGATCGATGCCGCGCTCCTTCGCCAGCTGCCGGACCGCCGGGGAATGATGTTGTTCGCCCGCTGGAGTCGGTTCCATGGGACGGACAACCACCCCCCCGACCCGATTGATCACTTCCGACGGCGGAGCACTCTCGATTCGGGCCAGCAAGCTTCCGACAGGAACCGTCTGCCCCTCATGCACGACGATCTCATTCAACAAGCCTGTGGCAGGCGAGGGAATTTCTAATGTCACCTTTTCAGTTTCGACTTCCAAGAGGGACTCGTCCTTCTGAATCAGCCCTCCGACCGGGACGAGCCACTTGACCACCGTTCCCTCGGCGATGCTCTCTCCAAGCTGCGGCATGATGATCTCGGTAGCCATGCTCAAGTGTTGAGTGATGAGTGCTGCGGACTGAGATGGGCATCTAGCAAATGTGCGGGGCCTTGGTGCTCAGTCCTCATAACACAGTCCTCAGCCCTTTTTAGTACGCCGCCAACTTCCGCGCTGCTGAGACGATGTCGCTCGTCTTCGGGAGGAAAAACTCCTCCAGCGGCGGACTGAAGGGCACCGGCGTGTCCGGCGGTGCGATACGCACAATCGGCCCATCCAAGCAATCGAAACAGTCTTCAGCCAACAGTGCTGCGATTTCGGCTCCGATACCGCCGGTCTTGTTGTCTTCATGCAGAAGAATGACTTTGCTGGTCTTGCGTACCGACGAATAGATTGTTTCCTTGTCGAGCGGGATCAATGTGCGCAAGTCGACCACTTCCAGGTCGATCCCTTCCTTGGTCAATGCCTGAGCGGCCTCGAGCGCCAGGTGCACCATTGCGCCGTACGTGATGACCGAGATATCGTTCCCGACCCGTTTCACATCGGCCTTTCCAAGCGGCACAACGAAGTCTTCCTTAGGCAAGGCAGATTTGATGCGCCGGTAGAGAAATTTGTGCTCGAAGTAGATCACCGGGTTAGGGTCGCGAATCGCTGCCTTGAGGAGCCCCTTGGCGTCGTATGGTGTAGACGGGGCGACCAGCTTGAGCCCGGGTGAATGGAAGAACCAGCCTTCCGGACATTCAGAATGGAACGGCCCACCATGCACACCACCGCCGAACGGTGCGCGGATAACCATAGGCACCGCGGCTCCCCATCGATAATGATTCTTGGCCGCCACCTCGGTGATCTGGTCGAAAGCGCAGGAGATGAAGTCCGCAAACTGCATCTCCACCACCGGACGCAGACCCATCATGGCCGCACCAATGGCTGCGCCGACAAAACCGGACTCGGCCAACGGCGTATCTAAAACCCGCCATTCGCCGTATTTTTGGAGAAAGCCTTCGGTGATCTTGAAGGCACCCCCGTATGTGCCGACATCTTCCCCCATCAGAAACACCCGTTCATCTCGAGCCATTTCCTCATCCAAGGCTTGTGAAATCGCCTCCAGGTAACTGACTTCCTCGGTCGCTTGAGCCATGGCCACCATAACTGAGGCTCCTTCTGGGCCGAAAGCCAACCGCTAATAGCTGTCAGCTCCGTCCGCGAACACGCCTTCCAACATTTCCGGTCCTTCCGGCAGAGGACTCTGTTCCGCAAATTCCACACCGGTCTCGACTTCGTTCTTTACGCGTTCGGCTACTCTTTGGAAATACGATTCCTCGGCATAGCCGAGTTCTCTGAGCAGCCTCTCGGCTTTCAGGATCGGATCTTTCTTCTTCCAGTCCTCCAACAGTTCACGTGGCACGTATTTGGCCGGATCATGTTCGGAATGGCCGTGCATCCGCATCGTTTTGAACTCAAGAAAGGTCGGCCCTTCCCCCTCACGGGCGATTGCAATCGCCCGTTTTGCCGCCAGATAGACCGCCGCCACATCGTTACCGTCCACAATCTCACCGGGCATGCCATAGGCCTTGGCTCGATCCACGACGTTCGAGATCGCCATCTGCAGACGAAGCGGCGTCGAGTAAGCATATTGGTTGTTGGTACAGAAAAAAACGACGGGGAGCTTCCGCACCGCCGCAAAATTCATCGCCTCGTGAAAATCGCCCCTGCTGGATCCTCCATCACCGGTTCCCGTAAAGACCACGCGCGATTCGCCTCTAATCTTGAAGGCCAGAGCTGCACCGGCTGCCACCGGCAGGTTGTCTGCCAAATGGCTGACAAATCCGAAGACTCCTCGCCTGAGATCTCCCATGTGCACATTCCCGTCTTTTCCTTTGGTCGGCCCGGTCCTCTTCCCAAGATACTGGGCGAGGATCTCGCCGGTCGTGAAGCCCCGAATGAGGAAAGCCCCCATGTCCCGGTGATACGGAGCGATGACATCATCTCGCTCCAGCGCGGAGGCATATCCGACGGCAATCGCTTCCATTCCATGACTGGTGTAGACCCCGCCGACGATACGTCCCTGTCTGTAGAGTGCTGTGATCCTCTCCTCAAGCGCTCGGGTGAGCCTGAGGTAGTGGTGCATCTGGAGCATGTCGTCTCGCTTGATCTCTTTGGCGATGTCGGCAACATCCATGACAACCTCCGAATCGCTGACTTACAAGGCCGGCATGTCATTCCATGACAACAAGGGTTTGTGTGCCCGGCATAGAGGACAGTGTGCGGGCTCCCACTGCGGCATGTCGAGATCCGTCGTGTAGTAGAATGGATACTGTGCGATTAATTCATTCATCAGCGGGAACTGGCCGCTGTCGCGGCGGGCAAAGACCAGCAAACCTGCCAAGAGCCCTCCATTGTCCGTGATGACCTTGCCGAGTTTGCTGACACAATTGCCGCGCGTGGTGACATCGTTGAGAGCCACAAAACGTTCGCCGGCTTTGATCGCACCGACCGCAATGTCCGTTCCGATCCGTCCTGTCTGGCAGCTGTACGGTGTCAGTACCACTCGCAATCCCATCGTGTCATCCAAGACCTCTGCGATTCCTCGTGCAAGTAATTCCGCGGTCGAGCTGGTCGCCATGAGCCCGGTGATTGGATGGTGTTGAAACGTCTGTTTGATCCAGGCCGCCATATCGACGACCAACCGTTTGATCAATTCCGGAAAACGCGCGATCGATTCGAACCGTAGGTATGTACCCGTGTGATGACCTGACACGACCTCCACATGGGTATCGAAGTAGACGGATCGAGATGTACGGAGAATCCCCAGAAT
Organism: Nitrospira sp.; assembly: GCA_029194675.1. NCBI lineage: Bacteria > Pseudomonadati > Nitrospirota > Nitrospiria > Nitrospirales > Nitrospiraceae > Nitrospira > Nitrospira sp. Next base: position 169,345 of record JARFXP010000005.1, read on the forward strand.
GTCCTTCTTTGTCAGAATGGTATGCGAACCGACACGGATAAGGCTTGTCAGCTTTGCATCGATCGCCGACTCGTCATAGAGCTTTCGATGCCGTTCCGCCATCTCTGCGAGAGCCTGCTCAGCCGTGCCGACCGACATCTTCACCCCCTTTCTGCTTCACTCACCACACAGGTTCTGAGAACGCCGACCGGCTGGATTTCCAGCTCCACCACATCACCCGGCTTCAGGTAGCGATCCATTTCCAAGCCACATCCCCCTCCGACCGTTCCCGAACCGAAGACATCGCCCGGATAAATAGTTTCGCCTCGCGACACATGCGCGATCATCTGGGGAAAAGACCAGTGGATGGTCCCGAATCGCCCCCGCGACCACTCTTCTCCGTTCACCCTGGCAATCATCGTCAATGCACCGAGGTCGGCAATCTCATCGGGAGTCACGAGACAGGGACCCATCGCGGTTGCGAAGTCCTTACCCTTGGCCGGCCCAAGCCGACAAGCCATTTCTTGGAATTGAATGTCGCGCGCGCTGAAATCGTTCATGATCGTGTAACCGGCGATGTAGTGCTCTGCCTGCCGTTCGGGAATGTCTCTGCCCTTGCGCCCGACTACACAGGCGAGTTCCAGCTCATAGTCCAGCTTCGTCGTGTCGAGCGGCCAGGCTAGAGTCTCGTCCGGCCCGATGATCGTACGATGGTTTCCCTTGTAGTAGACCGGCATTTTGTACCACTCCGGTGGGATCGGCTGCCCCCGCTTCTTCGATGTCGCAGCAATATGTTCTTCAAACGCGATAAAATCGCGAAGCGAAGGCGGATTGGGAAGGGGAGCGGAGAGTTGAACATCGGTGGCTGAATAGACGATCGTTCCCCCCGCAGGGCCTTTGACTGAAGCGGGAAGTGCTGTTACGTAATCTTTCGCCCGACACGCTGCCGCGATTGTCGAAGCTCCTCCTTCGAGGAACTCCAACATCGTCGATGGAATCTGCGCATCGGCCAGGCGACGTGGTTGCGCTTCCTGTTGATCTGCCAACCAACGGGCATAGGCCATGTTCAAGTCCACGACCTGTTGATGGTGTATCGCTCCTACCCTCGTGAAGGTGCCGAGAGAGGTTCTGACTCGGAAACTAACGAGCCTCATCGAAGACCCCAACTCAGGGCATAGTCCTTCAGCTCCACCGCTTCCATCTCCGGTAGGACCGTGAAGGGAGCTTTGGACTCCACCATCACCGCCACTTCGCTCGTGTATGTCTTCGTTTTGCCGGCTTGGACCGCCTGTGGCTGCGGCCCATGGTGAATACCCTGAGGATGCAACGTGAGCATCCCAGGCTGAATTCCCGCGCGGCTGAAGAATTCACCATCATGGTAGAAGATCACTTCATCGTAGTCGGTATTTTGATGGTAAAAGGGGACGCGCAAGGCCTCTGGATCGCTTTCTAAAGGCCTCGGAACAAAAGTTGAGATGAGACATCCGCCGGCCTGGAACGTCTGATGGACGCTCGGCGGCAGATGATAGCGGGGACTCACGACCGGCCTGAAATCCCGCACGTTGAGCTTTGCGACCCAGAGATCCCCTTTCCACCCAACCACATCCATGGGATAGAAGGAATAGACGACCCGCGTCCACTCGCCTTGGCGCTTGATGTGAACCTCCCATGCGCGACCCACCGTCTCTACCGGCGCCACCGTTTCCAAGTCGGGAGCGACAAGCACACCTTTATCGAAGAGCGCATGCTGTCCGAGCGCTCCTCGCTCCGGCACCATCAGAGGAACAGGCGTTTCTATAATGAGAAAAACGGAAGGTCCCTTATCGATGTGAGTCCGATAGGTAGTCCCCTTGGGGATCAGGACGTAATCGCCCGGCTCGTAAGTCAGACACCCATAGTCGCTCTCAAATTTTCCTATACCCTTATGCACGAAATGAACTTCATCTCCATCCGCGTTGCGCACAAAATATGGCATCGTCTCCCGTCGCCAGGAAAGGTGGAGAGCGACATCCTGGCTTTGCATCATCAGCGCTGATTGTGTGGTGATGGATAATGTGGACTCGGAAAGCTGCGCGCAAGCAAAGGCCCGTGGCTTCAGCTTCCCCTCGATCGCGATCCACGCCGTCGGTGGGTGTGTCCTGTAGAGGTGAGAAGCTGCCCCCGAAAACCCGTTTCGCCCATGTTCTTCTTCATGAAGCCCTTCGGGAATGCCGACATGGGCTTGATTGGGAACTTTTCCTCTCCGCGTGAGATACATGGCGGCTCTCACCAAGTGGATTGTCCGCTTATGACGCCTTTTTCAGCGACTTCCTTTGCTTTTGCCGGGGCATCGAAGATGAATCGTAGTCAATGATCGTCTTCTCGACTCCGGAAGCTTGATCTCGTTCGATATCCTTGTACAGCGACTCCACCGTACTTCTTACAAACGTCCGCGCCGCTTCTTCACCATGCTGCCGTTGGGTCAACTCGATGAACAGTCCGCTGTTCGGGAAAAGAGGATAGGTGAAGCGTTGCTTGAGCGGCCCGAACCCGTCTCTCCCCTCTTTGACCGGCCCACTGAACTTCACGCCATGCGCCTCCCATTCTCGACACACGGCCTCGATGTTGTCGACCGAGAGCGCGACGTGCTGCACGCCCTGTCCATACTTTTCGATGAATTCGTTGATTTGGGACTTCCCCGCCTTGTCTCGACCCTGCATGAGAGCGATCTTGGCGGCCCCGCGCTGCACGACGACAGTGTCCATTGACGATGTCTCGCTGCCGACATCTTTCGCCGCCCAAATCACCTCAAAGCCGAGGATCTTGGCGAACAGAAACTCTGCGGCTTCGAGATTGTCGACGCAGAGCGTAACGTGATCGAAGCCCGTCGTCTGCTCCATGGTGTCTCCAAATTACCTTACCCGATTCCCAACGCCTCTTAATAATAACATCTTGCGATTGCATAATTGCAGAGTACTATTTTTTTAAACCCATTACAAGGAGAATCTTTTATAACTCGATACAAAAACGTTCATCCATTGTGCTGTTTTATACCATCAACCTGTTGCGATTGTAATATAAAAACGTTATCATCAACATAACACGAGCTCCCTTAGCTAAGAACGTTGGAGGCGCCTATGACTTTCTATAAAGAAATTCGGCAATTCGTACTTGAACATGGAGCCATCAACAATTCCTACCTCACTAGTTTTTGTTCCGGCGACCTCACAGACAAAGCACTCAAGGAATTCGCAGTGGAGTTCTACAACTTCGCCAGGTTTTTTCCGCAGGTTCTAGTGGCTCAGCTCGTGAATACCGAGGACGAACAGATCGCCGACGAGCTGACCAAAGTGCTGTACTCCGAACTGGGCGATGGAGAGACTCGGCGTCGCCACGAACTGCTGTATCGGGACTTCTTGCGGTCTCTCGGAATCGACATTCACGACGCCATGACTCGCCCGATGCTGCCCTCAACCCGCGCCTATATCGAAGGGATGGAAAAGTTGTACAGCGACGGCAACCATGCGAGGGCCTTGGGCGCCTCATTCGGCCTTGAGAACATGGCCATCACAATGTGGGATCATTTAATCCCAGGCCTCACGCAACTGAAGACAGCTCGTTATCCCCACATGGACTTGACCTATTTCACCTTTCACCGGCAACTGGAGCAGGGTCATGAGGAAGCCATGAAGCAGGCTGTTCAGGTCATGAGTGGTGGACCAGATTTCACGACACTCGCGGCTCGGCAGGAACAAGACTTTCAAGAAGGCGTAAAGGCAGTGTTGAATTATTTGGAGGGATTTTGGATGGGACTGGAAAGGCAACGATCCGCTGGCTTCAGGCAGCCGGTACAGCACGAAGTGCGAACGACGGCCTCTTAGCAGTGCTGGCGAGGGCCATGAGAACGTAGAACGTTGAGCGGCGGATGCGAGCTGGATGTTCGGGAGGGTCATATGGAACTGACCTGGATCAGTCACTACGACGCAGGCGTTCCTGCCAACGTCGGTTATCCCGATTGGACCGTGCCGGATCTCCTGCGACACTCATCGAACCGTTTTCCAGATTCTCCAGCACTGTTGTTTTATGGCACACGCATCTCTTATGGAAAACTGGACGACCTCTCGACCCAATTTGCGCTTGCGCTGCAGCAACTCGGCGTCAGTCAAGGAGATCGCGTCGCTCTCATGCTTCCCAATATTCCACAGACGGTCGTCGCTTATTACGGAATTTTGAAAGCCGGCGCCGTCGTCGTACCGATCAATCCGCTCTACGTTGAACGAGAAATTCAGATGCAACTGACCGATGCAGGGGCGGAGACAATCGTGGTTCTTGACCTACTCTATCCTCGCGTTCGAGCGGTGCAGGACGCGACGACGCTCCTCAAGCGGATCATCGTCACCAGCGTTCGGGACTATCTCCCCTTCTTTAAAAAACTCCTCTATCCCATCAAGGCTCGGTTAGCCAAACGTTGGGTTTCCATCGAGAAAGCTCCGCCTGTGTATGGCTTTCTCGAACTCCTACGCACCAACTCTGTACAGGGCGCGGATCATACCGACAGTCTGCCTCTCGTACGCCCGATCGATCTCGCACAATTACAATACACCGGTGGGACGACGGGAACAGCCAAAGGCGTGATGCTCACGCACCACAATGTGGTTGTGAATACACTTCAGGGCCGATACTGGTCCCCGAGCTTTCGTGAGGGTCGTGAAATCTTCCTGGGTGCCATCCCATTTTTCCACTCCTACGGTCAGACCACCTGTCAGAACCTAGCCATCGCGACAGGATGCGCAGTGGTCCTTCTCCCTCGGTTCCAACCAGCCGAGGTCATCAAGGCGATCCATGCCCATCGCATTACCATGCTTTCGGGCGTACCCATGATGTATTCGATGATCACTGAACATCCGGATGCGAAGCGCTATGACTTACGTTCATTGCGGGTGTGTCTGAGCGGAGCCAGCTCGCTTCCTGCCGATGTGCAGGAGCGTTTCGAACGCCTCACCGGAGCAAGAATTTCAGAGGGCTATGGCCTGACTGAAGCCAGTCCCGCGACCCACTGTAACCCGATGCACGGGGAGCACCCATCTGGTTCGATGGGACTTCCCTTCCCCGATACCGAGGCGCGGGTGGTGGACTCAGACACTGGACTGGAGGAAGTGCCGGATGGCGAAACGGGTGAATTGATCGTGCGAGGACCTCAGGTCATGCTGGGATACTGGAACAGGGAAGACGAAACACGCGCCGTGCTGCGAGACGGATGGCTACACACGGGCGACCTTGTCCGTCGGGATGATCGCGGATACTTCTACTTTGTCGATCGTAAGAAGGACATCATTAAGTCCCGGGGAGAAACGGTGTATCCGCAGGAGGTCGAAGAAGTCTTGCGTCAACACCCGGCGGTGAGCGAAGCCGCAGTAGTTGGGGTTGCGAACCACGAGTACGGTGAGGTCATCAAAGCCTACGTCGTGGCGAAACCGGGATCGTTCGTCACCGAGCAGACATTGATCACGCACTGCGCCGGACTGCTGGCGCGATACAAGATCCCGTCGACCGTGGAATTTCGCCAGGAGCTGCCGCGAACGGTCATCGGCAAGGTGCTGCGGCGGACATTGCGCGATCAGGCGGTCCGAACGAGCGATGCCGAAACGGTTCAACATCAGGCAGTGTGAGTAGGTGACCCATGAAAGACCTTGTGATCGTAGCCGGCGTACGAACTCCGATCGGCAACTTCGGTGGCGCATTGAAGGATGTGTCTGCTCAAAAGCTCGGAGAACTGGCGGTACGCGAAATTCTCGCACGGACCCGCCTGGATCCAAAACTGGTCGAAGAAGTGATCGTCGGTTGTGTCGGGCAGCCGAGCGATGCCTACAACATCGCCCGTGTCATCACCCTCCAGGCCGGTCTCCCCCTCCGGACTCCAGCCTATACGGTCCAACGAAATTGCTCCTCAGGCCTTCAGCCGTTTGTGAACGCCTACCAAAATCTCCAAAGTGAGGATGCCGATGTGCAAATCGTGGGCGGTGTCGAGAACATGAGCCGGGCCCCCTATCTCTCCCGAGACATGCGCTGGGGCAAACGCCTGCGGCATGCCGAGTTCGTCGACAGTATTTGGGAAGGATTGACGGACCCAGTCTGCGGCCAGCTCATGGGCCGGACAGCGGAAACCTTGGCTGAGGAGTTTGGTATCAGTCGTGTAGAGCAAGACCGGTTTGCGATCGACAGCCACCGCCGTGCATTCAAAGCCATACGGGAAGGTCGTCTGAAAGAGGAGATCGTGCCCGTTACCCTGTCCAAGTCAGTTGCAGGGCGCGAAGTCGCTCCACTTGTGGTAGCTCAGGATGAAGGTCCGAATGTCGGTCTAACCGAACCCCAACTGACCCTCTATCCTCCACTCTTCAAGGAGGGAGGCACCGTCACCGCGGGCAACAGCTGTCCGCTCAACGACGGAGGTGCTGCGGCGCTCGTCATGTCGGCTGAATGGGCCAAGGAACTTGGAATGCGTCCGCTCGGTCGCGTGAAAAGCTATGCATTTGTGGGCGTGGACCCGGCACGCATGGGCATCGGGCCGGCGGATGCACTCCCGGCAGCACTCAAACGAGCCGGCCTCGGTTTGGCCGATCTCGAACTGATCGAGGTGAACGAAGCGTTTGCCGCTCAGTACCTTGTCGTCGAACGATTGTTGGGACTTAAACGAGACCTCGTCAATGTCAACGGCGGCGCCATCGCCTTGGGCCACCCGGTCGGGATGACCGGCACCAGGCTCGTCATCACAGTCCTGTATGAAATGCGACGGCGTGGCGTGGCCCTGGGCGCCGTGACGATGTGCGTGGGTGGCGGACAAGGAGCGGCGATGGTCTTGGAGCAGGTGTAACCCGCACATGTCCATCGTCGCCCACCGCCCCATGACGACGCCGGATTATGAAGAGCGTGAGGCGAGACATGTACATCTATAAGGTCGGGATCGTTGGAGCTGGCACCATGGGAGCGCAGATCGCGGAGGTGGTGAGCTACGCCGGGGTGCCGGTCGTGCTGGCCGATGTGAACCACACGCTAGCGCAGCGGGGAATCGAGGCCGTGCGCGCAATCTACCAGGCGCGGGTAGACAAGGGGAAAATGAGCCCGGAGCAATTGGAAGAGAAGATGTTGCTCGTGACTCCATCGTCGGGCATGGAGGCATTTAAGGACGTCGATCTGGCGATCGAAGCGGTTTCGGAGGACATGAAACTCAAGGATCTGGTGTTCCGCGAGTTGGATCAGGTCTGCCCGCGTGGCGCGATCTTGGCGAGTAACACATCGGCGCTGTCTATTTCTGGACTCGGCGCAGCGACGAAACGTCCGGACAAGGTACTCGGTCTCCATTTCTTCAACCCGGCCTACGTCATGCGGCTCGTAGAGGTGGTGCCGGGGCTTGCAACCGCGCCGCAGACACTCGATGACGCGGTGAATTTTACCGAAAGCATCGGAAAACTGCCGATTGTGGTGAAGGAGTGCGCGGGATTCTTGGTCAATCGTGTGTTGATGGCCTATGTGAACGAAGCCGTTCGTGCCTTGCAAGACGGAGCCGCCATGCTACAAGAAATCGATCGGGAGATGGTGTCATTCGGCATGCCCGTCGGTCCACTTGCTCTCCTAGATGCGGTGGGTCTGGATATCTCCTTCGAGGTTGCTCGCATTCTATACCGCAGCTATGGGCCCCGCATGATGCCGGCTCCCCTGCTTGAAGCCATGCTGAAGGCGGGCCGTCTAGGAGTCAAATCGGGTCAGGGCTTCTACGACTATGTCAGCGGAGAGGAAGGCGGTCGTGATCAAGAACTTGAACGACTCCTCCAAGTATTCAGACCTGATTCCAATCATGCTGCGGCACGATGGAGTCGATCGCGATTGCTCCTGGCCATGACCAATGAGGCAGTCATCGCGCTCCAAGAAGGAGTCGCCTCTGCAGCAGATATCGACCTGGCGATGATGGCCGGGATCGGTTATCCCAAGGAAAAGGAAGGTCCGTTGCATTTCGCGGATCAGCTGGGCATTGATCAGGTTCTGCATGAGCTTGAGGATTTTGCGGAGACATTGGGTCCACGCTTTTGGCCTGCGCCGATGTTGCGCCGAATGGTGGATGCCGGATTCACAGGGCAGATGGCTGGGCGAGGCTTCTTCACATACTGAAAGTCGCCGGATCGGCGTTCGAATAGGGCGAGGAAGGAAACGCATCATGACTGTCATGTCAGGTGCCATGCACAGTTGCAAGATTGAAGAAGGCGTCGCGCTCGTGACCCTCAATCATCCGCCCGTCAACGCCCTCACACCTGAACTACTCACGGAGTTGAGCACCACGTTCGACTCGCTCGCGAACGATAAAGCCGTGAAGGCTGTGGTGCTCACGGGCGCGGGCCGATTTTTTGTCGCAGGTGCTGATATTCGCGTGCTGGCCTCCATTCCGTCGTCAGTTGAGGGCGAAGCGATGGCCCGCCGAGGGCAGATGATCTTGAACAAGATAGAGGCTCTTGAAAAACCGGTCATTGCGGCGATCAACGGGGCCTGTTTGGGGGGAGGATTGGAATTGGCCATGTGCTGTCACATCCGCCTTGCAGCAGAAGGCATCAGACTTGGCCAGCCAGAAATCAATCTGGGCATCATGCCGGGATTCGGCGGCACCCAACGCCTTCCTCGGCTGATCGGCCAATCCAAGGCCATGGAATTGATCCTGACAGGCGAGCCCGTTTCAGCTCAAGAAGCCATGAGCCTGGGTTTGGTGTCTCAGGTGGTATCCGCCGATGACCTCCTGCGACAAGCGCTGGGACTGGCGCGCACGATGGCTGCGAAAAGCCAAGTGGCGCTCCGGACGTCGCTCCAAGCGATTCGTCGGGGGAGTGAGGTGAATCTTTCAGATGGTTTGGATCTAGAAGCCCGGCTTTTCGGAACACTGTGCGATACCGACGATCGGAAAGAAGGAACAGCCGCTTTCTTGGAGAAACGACAGCCTCGGTTCAAGAACCGTTAGGCCTTCAGGGGACAGCGGGAAGGCTTTATGCAAACTCGACGATCGACAAAATTGGGATTGGCCCTAGCGGGTGGCGGTTTCACGGGCTATCTCTTCGAAGTCGGCGCCTTGACCGGGCTGGACGATCTCCTCGGTGAATCGTTCACCAGCAACGATTTCGACATGTATGTCGGCGTGAGTGCCGGTTCAGCTGTGGCTGCCCTGCTCGCGCAAGGGGTCAAGCCTGAAGAGATCCTCGAAACCAATCTGTCCGGGAAACGTCCCTACTATTTTGAGCACCGAGATATCTTCAGGCCTGCAATCGGGGAAGGTGTGAAAACGATCTGGCGGACGACCAAACAATTGATCCCATTGCTGAAGCTCTATGCGCGCCACTACCGGGAGATGACGCTCATCGACCTGCTCGGTAAGGCCCAGGATGCGCTCCCCAGCTGCATCTATCGATTGGAGCCCTTCGCCGGATATCTTGAGAAAACGTTCACAGCCAAGGGACTGGGGCTACGGTTTGCCGACCTCCGCAAAGACCTGTATATCCCGGCCATCGATTTGGAATCCGGGGAATGCGTCATTTTCGGCGAAGAAGGCCGACGGAACATTTCCATCGCCCAGGCGGTGACCGCTTCCTCCGCCGTACCGATCTATTTCTGTCCGGTGCGCATCGAGGGCCGCGATTATGTCGACGCGGGAATCGGTCGGCCGGCGTTCTTCGACTTGGCCGTCGCGAAGCACATCGACCTCATGGTGATGATCAACCCGATGGGTCGCATTCCACTCCCCGATTCATCATGGTGCGGTTCAGCCCACGCCAAACGTCCGTCTCGCCTTCGTGACAAGGGGTTCTTGACGATCGGCGAGCAGGCCAGCCGCATCAATCTCGACGCACGTATTTCGCAAGCGCTGACCATGTTCCGGCAAGACCATCCCGAAAAAGAACTATTGGTGGTCACACCGGGTGTCAACGATGCAGTTCTGTTTGAGCGGAGTTTTCTGAGCTATCAAGACCGCGTGCATCTCCTGCGAGCCGGCTATCTGTCGGTCGTGACGTTGGTGCGCGAAGCATACGAGAACGTTCAAGCGCAGTTTGCACGCCATGGGATCGTTCTCGAACGAACCAGCTTTGAGCACCGTGTTGCGTCACGCATGGCGCTCCTCGATCAGATCGTGGCGGCCTCTTCTCCTCCACAGCGACCGGTCACAGGCGTAGCGATTGGTCTCGACGCCTCTCGAACCGCTCTGCACCAAGCCAAGTAGGATGCGATGACGATAGTGAACAAGCACCCCTTCTTTCAAGGCTCGCTCGCCGTAGCAGAAGCCTCCCGGGATCGAACTCCTTATTCAGGTTTTCTGGCCGGCCTCTTCGAGGGGGTGGTTCGCCGCGAACTCTTCCGAGCGCAGTCGATCCCACCACTCCGCGACACAGCGAAGGAGTTCCTTGAACATCTTCGCCTCCTTCTGATCGAGAAAGTTGATGCAGAGAGCATCGACCGAGAGGGGGAAGTCGGCGAGGAGGTGTTGGTGGCTCTCAAGGACATTGGCGCCTTTGGACTGAAAATACCCACAATCTACGGAGGACTTGGCTTCACTCAATCGGAGTACCACCGTGTGGCGACCTTGCTCGGAAGCCATGACGCCGCGACCACGGTGCTGATTTCGGCGCATAACTCGATCGGAGTCGCGGAACCAGTCAAGCTCATCGGGAACCGCGAGCAGCAACAACGATTCTTGCCTCGCCTCGCTCGCGGCGACATTTCAGGCTTTGCGCTCACGGAAAAGGGAGCCGGCTGCGATATTTGGGATCTCCGAACCTACGCCATCCCGGTGCGAGAACAGGGCACCTTGGCGGGCTATAGACTCACCGGAGATAAATTGTACACGACGAACGCGCCTCGCCAGGACAATGAGTTTTTAGCGTCGCTCTTGGTGGTGATTGCTCAAATCGTACAGGAGCCTTGTGAGGTCACTCGCCCCAAATCGGAACGGCGGTTCGGCGCCTTTGTCGTCGACACCCGCACACCGGGGTGTCACTGCGCCAGGCTCCATTATATGGGTGTGCGCGGCATCTACAACGGCACAGTCCGGTTAGACAACATCTTCGTCCCAGTGGCCGACCGTTTGGGAGACGAGGGAGAGGGGTTACGACGGGCCCTAGAAAGCTTGACGATAGGCCGGCTCACCTTGCCCGCTGCCTGCTTGGGAAATCTAAAACAATGTTTGTGGCTGGCGCGAAGCCGGGCGCAACAACGCGTGCAATATGATCGTCCGATCGGCGAACATACAGATATCGGTGCCAAGATTGTGCGCATGGCCGCGCGGGTCTTGGCACTAGAAGCGTTGGTTACCATAACAGGGGCCTGGGCCGACGCCAAGATCGATGTGCGGCTTGAGTCGGCTGCTGCAAAAATTCTCGCCACCGAATGGCTGCTCGACTCAGTGCTCGACCTCTTTCGCATTTATGGCGGGCGTGGGTTCGAAACATCGGAATCGCTCCGACTTCATGGGGACCTGCCGGCACCGATCGAGCGCATGGTCCGAGATGCGCTGATCAATGTGATTTGGGAAGGGACGAACGGTATCTTGACCCTCTGGATCGGCCGTGAAGGATTGACCGAGTACGTATCCCACGGTAAAGCCTTCTTGGAATCGCAGATCGGCGAAATGGTACGTGCCCTGCCGTTCTTCGCCAAAATCGCGAGCCGTTCCCTCAACCGCTTGCCTCGGATCGGAGTGTGGTCGGCTTCCACCGCGCCTGAGTCGGTATGGGAGCGGTTTGTTACGGCGAAGTCCCGAGAACTCGCACAGAAGTCGCTGTGGGCCGCAGCCCATCATCGTCAAGGCCTGGCGCGTAAGCAACTGTTGACGACATGCCTGGTCAAAGCCGGGATGCAACTCTTTGCGGTGGAATCGTTGTTGTGGTACGTAGCGCAGCCGGCCGCGCGGACTCATCCGTTGGCCGAAAGGCTCTTGCAGCACTTTTGTTCACAGATCGAAGACGAGTTCAATCCGAAGCCCTTGCTCTCTTTCACGCAATCCCTATGGCAGGACGACTCGCATGTGTTCCGCTTGGCGCAGGATATTCTTGCCGGCAGGGCTGACTGGTTGGAAGAGGGGATCCTTGCCTGGCACCCTTCCGGACACAACCAGAAGAACCAGCTCGCGCCCACGATGGGAGAACAATTGGCGGACTTTCCAATGAAGCACTGAGCGATGTAAGCAGGAGTGAGCCGTTTCATCCAGACCGCCCCTAGACAGGAGGATCAGTCCCTAATGAGGTCAGCATGACAGAAATTGCGGGATACTTTGAATTGGTCAAGGGCCGGTATGGATTGAGCAGTGATTACGCCTTGGCAAAGAAACTCGGGATCGCCCAGCCGGAAGCCAACCTCATGCGACGCGGGCTGAAAATCCCCAAACCTGAAGTGTGCATCAGAATCGCCAAACTGCTCGACAAGAACCCGGTGGAGCTCTTGCTGGCGGCGCAGAAAGACAAGGCTCCCCGGCAGGCCAAGGAATACTGGACCCTCGCGCAAACGGCCGTTGACGTCATGCTTCATGTCCCTAAAAGCCCGAAATACATCCCACGGAAGGTGGCAGCCATCGGCCAAGAACTTCGCCAGCTTGAAACGCAAAGGCTGACGTACAAAGGGGCGGAAGCCAACGCCGAGGCGGTCCGGCTGGTCCAAACGGCCGAACATTCGATTGATGCGCTGATGGAACGCTGGAATATCTGGCAGAAGGGCGAGGCCCTCTATCCGAATTACCTCCTGGCGAACCAGGAGGCCGTGAAACGCGGCGTCATCGTCCGACGTCTGTTGGTGTTGACGCAAGAGCAAATGAGGCAGGAGTCGGATGTAGCCGATGCCATACAGGTCATGGAAGATCAACAGCGAGCCGGGATCAAGATATTCTACGCGTTCCGGGGGGAGCTGGAACGCGCTCCCACGTTCCAGCGCTTTGAGGAAGATTATAAGCGACAGGGCGCGGCGAGAGACCTCAATGCCGCCATGTTTGACGGGGAGATTCTCATTTTCTCTCAATCCTACGGCCAAGCGCAGCTGGGCGTGGTCGGTCCGCCGACACCCATTACGATGATCAACCAATTGGAGATCACGTGGAAACCGGACTTGCTGCGGGATCTCGATCCCGCCCCGCTCTTCGACATGACCCGGTATGTGTTTGAATACGGAGGACCCCACGCATTCCAGACGGAACTGACCAGGTTCAAGAGGTCTGTCCGATGAAATTTCTCTCCGAGCCGTTCAAGATCAAGGTTGTGGAATCCATAAGCCGAACCACGCGCGAGAAGCGGGAGCGGTTGTTCGGCTAGGCAGAACCGATGACTGTCTGAGGAACCATCATGGCCACTCTGTTCAAAGGGTTCGAGCGGATCGAAGAGGCCCGAGAGCGGTTAGCAGGCCAGAGTTTTATGGTGGGACTGTTCGCCGGACGGCCAGACTTTTCACTCCTCCTCATGCCGGAAGAGTCACCGGAAGACAAGGCTGATTGGGAAGCATTCCGTCCGCGTCTGGAAACGTTCCTCACGACGCAGGTCGATCCCGATGAAATCGAACGGACCACGAAGATCCCGGACTCAGTATTGAAGGGACTCTTTGCGCTCGGTGCCTTCGGCATGAAAATTCCCCGTCAATATGGAGGGCTCGGGTTCTCCTACACCAACTACGGTCGTGCCCTCATGCTCATGGCGAGCTGGAGCAACGCGCTCGCCCTCACCGTCGCCGTGCCGCAATCGATCGGCATTGCGATGCCGATACTCATGTTCGGCAACGAGGAGCAGCGGCGCAAATACCTCCCCCTTGTGGCCTGGGAAGCCGTTTCGGCATTCGCACTCACGGAGCCGATGACCGGATCCGACGCCGCAAACATTGCAACGGAGGCTATCTTAGATTCCACCTGGACGACGTTTGTCGTGAACGGCGAAAAGCTGTGGTGCACGAACGGTCCCATCGCCCACTACGTGACGTTGATCGCACGGGTACCGGCCAAGAGGACACAGCAGAATGGACACACGAGGTGGGAGCCGGTTCCGGACGGTAAGGGAGCCGATGACCACGTTCACACCGCTTTCATCCTCGACATGCAGACACCCGGCGTTCGTGTCCGACAACGATGTCAGTTTGAAGGCTGTAGGGGGATCGAGAATGCTCATATGACGTTCATAGATGTGCGCATCCCGACGGAGAATGTCATCGGTGAAGTGGGCCGTGGGCTCAAATACGCCTTGACCATCCTCAATGTGGGCCGAGCGGTCAGCATCCCCGCAATTTGCCTTGGCATGGCCAAACAAGCGTGGCAACCCACCCTCGATCGGGCCAACCAGCGAGTCACCTTCCAGAAACCTCTGGGCACCCGGCAGACGCAACGCATGAGGCTGGGCCGCATGGCTTCGCATCTCTTCGCGATGGAGGCTCTCGCACTCACGGCGTGGCGAATGGCGGATCAGCATACCTATGATGTCCGGATCGAGGCAGCCCTGGCCAAGCTCTTCTGCTCCGAGAAGACTATTCAGGTCTTAAAAGACGCCCAAATCATCTTCGGAGGGATGGGGTACGAAACAGCCCATTCTAAGAGGGTTCGTGGAGAGCCTGCGTTCGGCATCGAACAGCTGGTCCGCGACGCCGAGATGTACCGAATCGGAGAAGGTGCCACCGATATCTTAAGGCCGTTCGTCGCGCGTGAGGGGCTCAATATGCATCTTGAACAGGTCGGACGCCTCTTCGACGAACGAACGACAGGCGTTCATCGACTCATCGAGTTGCAGCGACTTGTGAGGTTTTATGTTCCTTGGTACGTGAATCAATGGAGAGGTGGCCGATTGCCGTCTGGCTCAGAGTTCCGACATCCAAAGGTCCGTTCCCAATTGCTTTTCGTCGAACGTGCGAGCCGTCGCCTGGCACGAACTATCTTCTATGCCATGCTGCTCCATCGCCAAGCGCTTCGAGATGATCAAGGCAGACAAACTCGGATCGAGATGGTCGGTGAAGATCTTCTGGTGATCGCAGCGACAGCACTCTATGCCGAAGCCCAGGAACGGACCGCCGGGCTTCCGGAAGTGTGGGACCTGGCAGATGAAACTTTCCGAGAAGCCAAGCAACGTGTCGAACAGCACATCAAAGAACTGATCCGCAATCAGGATACCGTGGTGGCGGCGGTTGGGGGAAAAGCCCTCAGCGGTCGATACGCTACGCTCAATAATGGAATCATACGGCGTGGGCTTCAAGACTACGTGAGACGAGAGAAGAACGCTCTCAGTAGCTTGGAGGAAAGCGAGCGAAAAGCAATCTGAGCCGATCGGCTGTGGAGGGTCAGCACTGCCAAGTCATCGAGAATGAGGCTCATCTTTCTGGTGATAAGCTCGCGGTCGATCATGGGCGGGAAGGCTCCGCGACCAGCGATGACAATTGCCGGGCAACATGCCGGCGCTCCAATTCCAGGTAAGGCCGAAAGTCTTGGTACGCGTTGAATGCGTGGAGGCGCAGACGGGCGAGGTCTTGGGGCATCCCGAACAGGACGCGGCATGACTCAACGATTTTCTTGAGGAAGAGGGGGTCCGCCCGGTTGAGGATCGCCAGATCTATTTTGCATCCCGGGAATTGCGCCTGCAATGCCTCTTGCATCTCCAGAACGGTCTGAAACGACGCGTCAGGTGTCTCAAATTGAATCGCCAGGTCTAGATCGCTGCGATCATGGGTCATGCCTGTGACCGTTGACCCAAACTGGAGGATCACGCGAACCCCGAAACGCTGGGCGAGCTCTCTCAACCCCCACACTGCTTCTGTGTTGCCTTCCTCGCTCATTCCACGCTCCCAGGGTTTTCATCCAGACCGTAGCCTAGTGAGAACCACTTCAAATGTCTATGTGCCCCCAGTTGTTGCGTGTGTTGTAATATCATGCGGACCCGTGGGTCGTTACTGTGACCGCCATTGGGCCTTGCCAAGAGGGGGTGAGTCTATGCGCGCATGGTTGATGGACTCCTACGACGGGATCGAACGATTGCGGCTTGGAGAGGTGCCCGATCCTCACCCTGGGCCCTCAGACGTGCTGCTGAAAGTACGATATGCCGCGCTCAACCCCGCCGATGCGTTTCTGGCGCAAGGGCTCTATCCAGCCAAACCCACCCTTCCACACATCCTTGGGCGTGATGGCATCGGCGATGTCGAGATGGTGGGATCGCGCGTGGAAGGCATTCTCGTGGGTGAGACAGTCGGGATTCTGCGCTGTGACACGGGAGTGGAAACGCCGGGAACGCTGGCCGAGAAAGTCGTCCTCCCTACGGAAAGTCTCGTCCGTATCCCCGCCGGTTGGTCTCTCGAAGAGATGGCCGGTGCTCCGCTGGTCTTCTTAACCGCCTGGCAGGCCTTGACGCAGTGGAACGATCCGTCTGCCCCTCCCCCGGAACAATCCGTTCTCCTCGTCACCGGCGCCTCAGGCGGAGTCGGCCTCGCATCAGTGCTGCTTGGACAATCGATGAATCTCATCGTGGTGGCCTTATCGCGCGATGCAGAGAAAAGAGCTAAGTTAAAATCGCTCGGCGCTGATTTCGTGTTTGACCCTGAGGAAAGAAATCTCGTGAAGTCCATATCTGCTGCGATCAGTCCGAAGAAGGTCAATCTGGCCATCGACTGCGTTGGTGGCAAGCTCTTACCTCAAGTCATTGCCCTTCTCGGTTATGGTGGAAAGATCAGCATCGTCGGAAGGAGCGGAGGCTCGGTCCCCGAGTTCAATACGGCGACCTTGTTATTCCGCCGCATTCGCATAGGCGGTGTCTCGGTCGGAGATTATACGGCCCAGGCCGCTCAGACTGCATGGAAAGAGATTATCGATCGGCTGGAGATGATCGGACGCCGCCCGCCGGTGGATAGCATCGTCCCGTTCGAAGAAGTCAAGAAGGGATTCGCACGGTTGGCACAGGGCCCGATGGGAAAAGTGGTGATACGGGTGGCTGGCTAATGGCTGAGGAGACCCCATGGCGGCATTTTTTCAGCACGACGAATCCTTTGGCAGGAAAGATAGTCTGATGTCCTGTGGAAGCATACACCCTCCCGTCACTGGAGAGAGGGTCACATGAAGACAGACATATTCGTTCGTCTGACGGCGTTTCTCTCCGTGTTCATCGCAATGGCGTTGTGGGAGGTTTGGGCTCCTCGTCGACGTCTCAGCACCACAAAGGTCGGACGGTGGGCTGCTAATTTTTCAATCGTCGTCTTAGATGCCGCGACGATCCGACTGTTCTTTGCAGCCGGCGCCGTCGGCGCCGCTATCCTTGCAGCCGACCGAGGATGGGGGTTGCTCAACCAATTTGATTCGCCGAGGTGGCTGGAAGTACCGCTCGCCGTGGTGGCGCTGGATTTCGTTCTATACCTCCAGCATGTGATGTTTCACGCCGTGCCGCAGTTTTGGCGGTTCCACATGATGCACCATAGCGACTTGGATTGCGATGTGACAACGGGCCTTCGTTTTCATCCCATCGAAGTCACCTTGTCCATGGTCATCAAACTCGCCGCGGTGGCCGCGCTTGGTCCTTCGCCTGTCGCTGTCGTCGTGTTCGAAGTACTGCTTAATGCAACGTCGATGTTCAACCATAGTAATGTCCGGATCTCGCCTGCGGTCGATCGTGCCCTTCGTTGGCTGGTCGTCACTCCTGATATGCATCGCATCCACCACTCTATTGAGCCGCGAGAGACGAACACCAACTTCGGGTTCAACCTGCCATGGTGGGATAGGCTGCTTGGGACTTATCGCGCCGAACCCACTACAGGTCAAGAGAAGATGGTGCTCGGTCTTGAGCACTTCAGAGACCAGGCTCGCCTCACTTTGCCGAGATTGCTGGTGCTCCCTTTTGTTGGGACAACCGGCAACTATCCGCTCAGTCGAGGATCAGGCTCGAAGAGCACAGACTGAATCCCCCATTCGTCAAATCGACAGGAAGTGACCGGCGGCCCTCACGAAGTGAAGAGATGATACTGGAGCGGTTTCAACTCGTCGCCAAGAACTATCATACGGGCTCCTGGTCGCGGCAAGCATCATGTGACGCATAACTTCAAGCACTGAAGGTGTCTATCCGGCGGCGGCAAGAGAGAGGCTTCCCCTGATGAGCCGCTGGTACGCGCAAGCGAGGCTTGGAGCCGGCGACCCGGATTGAACGGGCGACCTGTGGTTTACGAAACCTTCAAAGTGGGGGCCTCGAAACCCACTGAAAAATCGAGAATCACCGCGTCTACACTCACGAAACAGCCTCTTGGACTCTTACCCTTGCTTTCCCGGAATTCCCCTACATTTCCCGTCTATTCCCCTACGCTTTTCACTACGATCTTGTTATCGAAATCCCAATTTTGTATAAAAACCAACTTAGAGTCGATTGCAACGACATCTGGGTTCTTTGGTCTCATCCTACCTCGCAAATAGACACCTAATAACTCCTGATCACCTCCACAAAAACAGTCGAGGTCGTGCCCTCACTATAGAACGAATTTTGACTCGGCACTAAAATCTTGCGGGCGGAGAGTTGACTGGTATCTAACCCTTGCCAGCCAGCCAAGAGAGCGCTCCCCTTGACCTATCAAGTTCTTTGTAGCATTTGGTGCTGCAATGGGCTTGCAGTTTAACTCGTCAACATTGGTAGTGTTCCGATAGTTTTAGACCGCTTTTGTTGCACCGAACATAACTGATCAGCGAGTTTCTCCAGTGTGTTAGCCACCTGCCTCATCCCATGCGGGTTGGTTGGGGAATCGAAAAGAAACGCATTGCTAGGTTCTTTCTCTTCCAAATTTAAACGTGAGAGCATTTCTTTACGAAGTTGAACGGCGAGGCTTCTAAACTGCTTATTGTAAGCGACGATTTGCTCGTCCATGAATTGTGATGATTGTTCAGCGGCCTTCTTACGCTCATCGTCATTTTTGGTTTTAGTATCAGAGAGGCTATCCAATTGTTTATCCGTGACATCACTGAAATTCCGTAATAACTTTGCAAGAGTTAAGGCTGCTTGTTGCAAGCTGCCTATACCCCACGTTGAGTATGAAGTCACTTTTTTGGCTTCCGGCAGGACGTTTTCAAGTGGCTTTGCACAAGGCTGTGGCATCCTGAGGCCGTCGGGAAGAGAAGTCCGTTCGCTTACGCAGGTTTTATCAAGCTGCTCTTGTGTTAGACCCGTAGCGCCTGACAAATTCGCACCTTCAAGACGAACACCCTCTAGATCGGCGCCACTTAATTGCGCACCCTTCAAGCTAGCGACAGCTATATGATGCCCCTTGTCGGTGCCCCACATAAAGTCGGGTAATTCTATCCACATCATATTTGCCCGTCCAAAATCCGCACATTGGAACTTCGCGTCCCTCAAGTTAGCCCCTTCGAGGTTGGCTCCATTGAGCCATGCCATTTCACCACTTACTGATCGGAGGTTTGCCTCTCTTAGATCAGTCTCCAATAGATACGCGCTCCTCAAGTTGGCCGACGTAAGATCTGCCCGCTGAAGCTTTCCGTTCATAAAATAGGCCCCAGCAAGATTCGTAGTTCCCAAGATGCTGCCGCGTAGATCCACCGTTGACAGGTTCGCCCTTTGTAGATCCGCGTTTCTAAGATCTGCGTTGACTAAAAACGCATCGGCTAGGTTCGCATATGTCAGTAATTTATTCTTCAACCGAGCACCGGTCACATTTTCAATGTTTTTTCCATCCCAATCTGCTGGCTTCACCGACACTTCTGCATTTTCTAGATTCGGAAATGGACTATACGTAACCCAGGCAAGGATTTTAGGTGCAAACGTTTGATACCAGCTGGCCTTAGGAAACTGGTTTGGCAGATTGCTATTAGATATATTGCCTGGCTGCGTTTCTATTCCCATGATGAAGTGTTGATGGACCGCCTGAAAGCTACCGAAAGAAAGAAGGCACAATATAAGGCCAACAGCGCTGGACATGCGTATAGAGACCCAATAAGAAGGAGGAGTAATGTCTAGCGTGTTCCTACTAAGCGTTTCGCGAGCTAAGAGACAAGAGTGAGTGCCAAAACCTATAGCGACTATGATGATAGCTATGTGGACACCTGTCATGTACCAGGATTGCAATGACAGATATTTTAGCCATACAAATGGAAGAGTGAAGGCGGGTAGAAGAAACCACACAAGTACAAGCGAGGCAAATGCCTGCACCTTGGATAAGGGTGGTGGTTTTTGGCTTAGATGAAAAAGAAAGTAATAGAGTAGACCCGTGGGAAACCAGGGCGCAATCTTTTTGTCTATTGATTGTCCATCTGCGAAAACCGCTGGCAGATTTGATAATCGTTCCCAGAGACGCTGGAGCTGAATATGGAGGTACCCATATGTAATAAGGAGAATAATTGGAGCAACGAAGTAGAACCCACCAATTTGGACCTTTGTTCCGATAATAGGAAGCGGAGATGAATAAGTGTTAGTTAGAAGATTTGCATCTGACGTTGTGGCGATTGTTAGCCACGTGTACACACATCCAAGGATCAAGAGTAAGAATGTCTTTCCGTTATATCTGATCGACACATCAACCTGTGAGAGGGCATCGAATAGTTCCGCATCTTGAGGTAACTCTGCTCCTGACAGATTTGCCCCTCCAAGATTAGTCCCTTGGATGTTCTTGACTTTAGTAAGATTAGCCTTTTGAAGATTTACATTCCTAAAATTTGCGCCAAAAACATCCAAATCTGTAAGATCAACTCTTCCCAGATCAGGGAAAAGTGTTGGATCGCCTTGTCTCCAATTATTCCAAGAGCCTACGCCTCTTTTAATCTGCTCATGACTACTGTGCATCCGATGTGGTTCTCGCCACACTTTTAATGCTTTGAGAAAACGGTGAAGCAATGTCTCTTTTTGTTGTACTTTCATTATTAATGTTCTTAATTGGCAAGAAGTAACGGTCGATCGATATTCTACGAGTGATGCAAAAAAGACGCAACTTGAGCGCACACTATATACGTGTGAATATGTTTCACATCGCTACGATGATCTGCTTTAGATACCAACATTTTCTATTTCCTTTTTCTGGCTCAACGCAGATTCGTGTGGGTGAATGCTGCTCAGTTCTGAGGCAAGAAGGCCGTGAGAATCTTGAGCCGCAGGTACTCCTCATCCCGATAGCCATAGGCGCGCCGTTGAATCACCCGGATCTTGTTATTCAGTCCTTCGACGAACCCGAGCTTGACCTTGTTGCCGGGTGTGCAATACGCCGCGATGCCATCCCAGTGCCGTTCGATTAAACCGGCAAACTGCTCGAAGGGACGGAGCCGTTGCCATGTGAGCTGCTCCCGCCAGCGGGTGAAGAACTGGCGCGCCCAGCCCTCCCGGCGATAGGCCCAGAGTTGCCCGAACTCCTCCTTGAGCAGATAGGCGGTCGCCAGGCGCTTGTTGGCCCGCAGCAGCTTCCGGAGCGAACGGCGGCCGGCCAGCGTGAGATTGGCGCGGTGAGAGAGCAGCGTGTCGCGCTGGCCCTTGATGAAGGCCCGGTCCTTCGCGGCGACCCGCTTGTATTCGGCGCGGCGGACCTGATCCATCGCCTCAGCCAGATGGCGCAGCACGTGGAACTTATCGAAGAGAATCTGAGCCTGCGGGGCATGGGTCTGCACCGAGGTGCGGAAGGCCTTCCCCAGGTCCATCACGGCCAGCCGAATGCGGGCCGTCTGCTTCGGGCCCAAGTCGCGAAAGCACCGATCCAGGTCGGCCTCAGTCCGGCCCCGGCCCCCGACCCAGATCGGGCACCCGCGTTCCAGATCGCTGACCACGAGGCGATAGGTGTGGCCTTTTTTGATCGACAACTCATCCACGCCGATCACTCGCGGGGCGGCTGCGGCGTCCTGGTCAACCAGGCCTGCATGGACTGGGTGTCCAGGTCCTTGACCGTGTGCTCATGCAGGTGCAGCAACTGGGCGACGGCCTTGTTCGACATGTCCCGACACAGGGTGCCAACTTGGTGGGCGAACCGTTGTGTAGAGCGCGGATTCTGGGCCAGCCAGTCGAGCCGCTCCACCTTCACCCCCCGACAACGCGAGCAGGCCACTCGCCGCTGCTCAAAGGCCACATCGATGCGCCAGCCCGCTGCATCGGGACTCCCGTACCCGGCGCGTCGTGCGGTCGTAGAAGGTCCGGTGCCGCGTTCCACAACCCGAGCACACCGCCGTTGTTTTCGCCGGACCAGGGTGACGAGCCGGGCGTGGGGATCGCCAAAGACCCCTCGCAGCCGGCTGCGAGCGCGGAATCCCGGAAAGGAGAACAAGGCGGAGAGTGTCTGGATATGTTTCATCGGTCCTCCAGGTCACAGGCCGCCAGGAGTCTGCCACAGATCTCGGACAAGATTCGAGAACCGGCCAATCAGGCCCACACATAGTCTGGCTGCGGGGTTGGAGAAGAAGCGGCTCTCTCATTGACCCACTCCAATCTGCATAGAGCCAAACAATGAATAAACCGGCGGCCCTCACGGAGTGCGGATAGAATCAGGTCAATTGAAGGTGTTTATCCGGCGGCGTCAAAGTGGAGAGGCTTCGCCTGGTGAGCCGCCGGAACGCACAAGCGAGGTGTGGAGCCGGCGACCCGGATTGAACGCATAGTATATGCGCGACCAGATGTGGATGCTGAGTTGTTAAACAAGCCTGAGAGAAAGGGCCATGCCTTTCTCCCATTCCTCGATCATGCGCCTTGCTATATCTGCAAAGTCAGGGTGGTCCTTGGCATAGAGGCGAATTTCGCTCAGAGTGTGTGCCATCGCCTGTTCGATGCCAGCAAGAATCCCTTTGACTTTCGAAGGAGGGAATGCCATGCGCGTCTCCCCGAGCCTTCTGAGTTCCTTGGCATTCGGCCACCTGGTCGTTCCGTTAAGAGTCAGCGCCATACTATCTTTGGGGAGGTACACGGCAGTGGTGACAAGATCGTAGACCGGCGCAATTCTCGCTTCCAGGCGAACATCTTCATAGATAACGGCGAAATTCTTCAAATGGGCGTCACCATTGCGAAGCGCGCAGTTCAGTGCAATCAGTGTGAAGAGCTTCTCCAGATCTTCATTGACATGTGGGGAGTTTGCAAATTCCTGAAACCGTTTCATGATCGAGGTTTCATAACTACCCTTATACTTTTCGTCCGTCCTTCGGGCGTTCAGCACACAAAAATCCTCGAAGCCGCGATAGGTCCCGTCCGAGCGTAGGTCGAAGCGATCAATCACGAGGGCCATGCCATCTTCGGCCAGCCGATATGGAGGCACTTCAAGTCCGCACTTCTCTGCCGCCCTGAGGCAAAAATATTCGTTAGCCGCGAGCTGTGGGTACTCGTTCGGCTCCCATAATTTCACTATGTGAGTGGCGCCACGGTAACTATGAGAGAGACGGGTTTCGGCGAGCTTCAAGGCCGCTGATGCTTGTTCATCGCGCACGAGGATTTTTGGCTGTACGCCACTGATGCCCGAAAAGGTTGCAAATTTCTCGATCAAATATGGGAGTAAGTCTCCGCCTCTTCGACGCGCCAGAATTTCGTCCACGGACTGGAGGGGAACGTCCTCATGGAGTTGCTCTTTGTCGCCGGTATAGCGGATGCGTCCGACCTGAGAGCGTCCCACGATGGAGAGCAAATCGAACTCGTCAAACGTTCCAGTAGCCTTGGCGAAGGCAAGACGCAAGCGTTCGCGCAACACCCCTTCAGGGAGATTCATTTCGCAGATTGGGGGCAAACCAAAGGCGGTATCCCAGGAGGCCAATCGCACCGGCATGGTCACTGAGACGGCACGTTGCGGTATCGTATCGGGCAGATAGACAAATGTGCTGCCACGATCACGGTACCGGTCGAGCAGGCCGGCTTCAGCTCCGTCTGTCCAGACCTTCATCATTGCGTTGTTCTTCTATGAGCTCGTCGAGAGTGGGCCTTAGTGAGCCTGTCTCGTGAAACGTTAGCTCCATGCCCAGCGCTGACAAAAGCCGAGTAATTTTAGAAAATCCAAGCTCGCCAATGCGGCCATTCTCCAATGCATCAAGCGTCGTGCGACCAATAGAAGCCCTCCTGGCTAGTTCGGACTGGCTGAGTCTAAGCTTTTTGCGCTTAGCGGCGATTTTGGCACCGAGCGATGCAAGATCCATCATATTGACTAATATATGAGTCATTATCCATATTTTCAATCATTCTGACTAGTATAAAGAGCAATGGGACAACATTTTAAGCGCTTGAAATGGTTATGTAGGCTCCTCTGAAATTAAGACGGTCAAAAGTGGAACTTTCTGGCACACTGACGCTGATCAGAGGGGGAGCATAGTGGTCACCTGACTCTGATGGCTCGCTCGTAAAGTTGTTGTAAGGATGGATCCGGCGACCCGGATTGAACGGGCGACCTGCGGTTTACGAATGGCTTAAGTGTTAATACCATAATGCTCGGTGTTTCAAATGGTTTCCCCGTTTCTTATATGAATACCGAGACTTAGGAAGATTCCAGCAGCTCTATAGATCTCAGAGGTTCTCACGGATTCGACTAACTTTTAACACAAATTTAGCACAGCCCGGCTGAGGTTCGAGTGGCTGAACAGCTGGAAAGAGGGATTTCCATGTTTGCATGCAAAGCTATTTGATCATCTGATGATGAAGTTCTCCGATGTCACCCCTCTTTTCCAGGAAAATCTCTTCGAAGCGGATTTTTGATGCATATGGTTCCGCGCCCAGCTTGATTTCCAACACATCGCCGTCCGACATGTATTGCGAATAGAGATACAGCCCCTCCCCACCCCCCTGATCCATGACGCAACGAAACTCTGGCAGATAGGCCCTCACCGAGCCCTTCCGGTTGATCCTCCAGGCGACATGCTCAGCCGCGACCGTCGCCTGCATCAAAGCCAGGTGACCTTGTCTGGGACCGGGATTGCCGATGCAATCCCCAACGGCGTAGATGTTCCGGTGGATTGATTGATCGGCGCGCCAAGTGTTCCAGTCTGCGGGAACGAATCCGCGTTCATCGGTCAGACCAGAGTTTTCCAGGGCCTTGATGCCTCGGTAAGGCGGTACCAGTACGCACAAATCATACGGCAGAGTTGTCCCATCATTAAAGTAGAGCGTCTTCGCGTCTATTCTCACGAGACCAACCTCCAGGTGGACGATGATCCCGCGCTTTTCGAAGAGATCTTCCAGGTATTCCCAGATTTCCGGACCGCCTGGGGGTAAAAGACATTCCTTATCGCTGATCAGGTGAAGACGCGCATTATCTCGAATCCCCGCCGTGCGCAAGTGGTGATCGAGGTCCATGAGGACCTCCATCGGTGGGCCATCGCAGGGTGTATAACCCGCACCCACGCCACAGAAAAACTCTCCACCTTGAAACTTGAGCAGAGCTTCTCGCGTCTCGAGGATTCTTCCGGGATCGCATACCGAATAGGCAAACTCGCGTGATCCAGGTAGGACTTCGTACGCGTGACGTGAGCCCGTCGCCAGGATGAGGTAATCAAAATGACGACGCCCGCTCTGACACACAATTTCATCGTGGTGCTGGTCCACGGAAACCATAGGGTCACAGATGAACTCAATGCCGGTGTCCCTAAAGTTTTCAGCAAGATTCATGGTGATTTGTTCAAGGTCGAGATTCTCAAACAACACCCGAGGAAACGATGCTCGGAATGTCGTGCGCGGCTTGTCTGAAATGATGAGGATCCGATGCTTATCATCGAGAAGATGGCGCAGGTCCCACGCTGCCTTGATTCCCGCAAATGAGGCGCCAACAATAATGATTGTTTTGGTCATTGTATTCCTTGCCTTTGTTTTGTTAATTCCACGTTATGGAGTTTTCAGAGAAGCTCCGTAACGGCCTAGTCACATCTGCGCCGGCCTCTGGTCCGACACGATGATCGAAACAGTATGGTTATTGGATATTTCCACCGCGGCTTTGCCAACCCGTCGGGCAGCCCAGCCGAGCAACACCCCTATCGTGAACCCCGTCAGATCGACACCGGCCATCGCCCATTGTCCCATTGGTACGCTCATGAACAGATGACTATTTGTCGTCAACCCATTGAGAAGGGGCAATGCTCCCAACAGGAATGCCGACCCGTACAGTTGATCTCTCCACGCCCTGATCGAACATCGTCGAAATAGACTATGAACAAGACAAAGGCCCCAGACGATAAAGAAACAGCGGATCTCCCAGCGCGATCGCTCCGTGAGCACCATGGGCAACAGTCGATTGGCCCAGAAGAACGCACCCACGGCCACCGGTAACCCAGCCATTGTGGCGACATTGAGGATTTCAACAACGCGATGACTCATCGCGCTTGAATGACCCGCCTGGGATTTCTGTCGCTTGGTGGTCCATAAGACGAGTCCTGTTGCGATCATCACGGTGGCCGACAATCCCATGATGAAATAGAGCCACCGCATCGGACTGCCTCCCAATCGAGCGAAGTGCAGAACAGAGAGCAACGGCAGGGTGCCTTCGCTTTCACGGAGAAGTGGGATGTTCACCGGCATATATATCGACCACAATATTGCGAGACCTGTGACGGCAATCATGAGATGAAAGGGGATGACGAGAATGCCAGTCAGGTTATGAGCATCCAACAAGACACGTGGATAAGGCCGAAGACGAATCATCATCACGTCCTTGAACGTCCACCGATGACCACATACGCCGGTGGCAAGGGTGATGAGCATCACGATCGCCGCGATACCGACCAGCCAGGCGCCGGGCCACCCGAATAGCAATCCGTAGTGAAAGTGATAGAAGAAATCTCCCCCCTGGGTGTCGCGGAAGGTAATCATTTTTCCTGTGACCGGATTGATCGTTTGGCCTGAGAAGGTTCGTTTCTCCTGCAATTTGACCAAGAGGACTGGCGGCCGATCTGTGGGAATAGACACATCCCAGCGATCAACCTGAACGAGTGACTCCGTGACAGATGGGACGGTATCGTTGAAATCACGCGCATGTGCCGAGACCTCGAGTAACTCCGGTTGCATCCAATAGGTGATCTCGTTGTCAAAGACGGTAAGCGTCCCCGTCAGAAAGACCGCGAACAACAGCCAGCCGAAGAGGAGACCGCTCCAAGAATGTATCCCTTTCATCGAGTGCGTGAACTGCCTTGCCTGGCATCCTTTAGCGCTGCGATGATAGATGCCTCCATGTCATGGCCTGGAGCTTCCGGATGGACGACCCTGCCCAAGTGTAAGGATTGTGCTTCATCTCTGATTCTGGGCGGCGCATGCCATGTGCAAGAACGGTCCATTGTGCTGAAAATGGTCTGCCAGATTGCCGGTCAATGGCGCCGCTCGTTCATAGACGGTGAAGTTGTAATGGTCCTTCGCGGTGAGGCCATACTTGTTGATCAGCATCTGATGTTGCCGTTCAGTCTGGATGTGGTAGCGCACCTTCGCGATTAATTTGAGCCCGGCGCGTTCCTTCGGCACTTGATACTCAAACGTATAGTCACGACTCGCCAAGGGCATAAGCCGATTGTCGTGCAGTTCGATGATCGCCGGTTGCCACAGGATCCATCGCCCCATCGTATCGGACTGCTGTTCCAAGACCTTACCGTACTGATTCTCCACCGCAAACTCGACCGTGAAGTGGCGATCAGGGTCCCCTGTGGGGAGTTTATGCCCCGCGCCCGCATTAATCAGGGTTAGCGTGACCCGGACCTTGTCGCCGGGTTTGGGCTCGGCCGGGACGGCCACCACCTTCACGTCGATTGCCCGCTTGACCATCGCAGGGTCGTGTCCACCCCGCCAGAGATGCTGCCGTCCCTGACGAATGGGACCACCGACCGCCACCGGCCGTTCGATCTCCGGCATGTGGCAGTTTTGGCAGATAAATCCACGTTCTTTCATCCAGTAGCCGTCCTTGAATTCGGCATAGGTTCCGCAAGGCCCTCCGTTATAAAACTGGGCCGGTCCTCCCACGACGCTATGGCAGCGATAACAGAGTTGCGTGGTCCGAAACATCGGGTCATATTTCGTCGGATGCGGAGCCTTGGCGTCCTCGAACGGCCCTAGGATCACTCCGTCCCGCAATGGCAGGCGGCGCAGGTCACGCCTTCTTGTTGATAACTTTGGTCGTAATGTGGATTCGGCTCTTGCACGGCGCGTTCAACCCTGTCTCGTGGAATGTCCTTGATCAATGTCGGCTGCTGGTTTTCCAGCGGCGCGTGACAGTTAAGACAGACCCAAATGTGTTTATCCTTCGTCCAATAGGCATGGAAAAATGGATCATTGTAGGCCTGCGAGTGGATGCTGGTTTTCCATTCGTTGTAGATGTCGGTATGACAGGTTCCACAAGACTCCGCTTTCAAACTCGTCAGGCCTTCAGGAACTTTCTGATAGGGAATGGCATGGGCATAGTCAGATCGTAATCCAAAGATGACTGTCGGCTTCACTTCGGTATAGTACAAATAGGTGAGGCCACCCAGTACGACGAGTCCGATCAGTATTCTCTTCAACCACTTCATTGATAGCTTCGTCCCCTTGCTTCAAAGTGCACTATTTCACGATACTGCCTTTGCTATGGCTGTGAAGGACGCACAAATTTACGATACACCACGGGCATCAGAAACAGCAGACCCAGCAACGTAAAGGCAAGGAGCAGTCGAGGAGAAGCCAATTCGGCGAGCGTATTGATCGTACTCAGCTGACGACCGGCAAAGGTATAAGCAAGACTACCCGGAATGATGCCGAGGGCTGTTGCGACGACATAGGTTCCCGCCTTCACCCTTGTTAACCCTGAGAGCAGGTTCACGAGAAAGAATGGAAACAGTGGAATGAGCCGTAGGGTGAGGAGATAATTGAACGCGTTTTGAGTAAAACCTTCCTGAAACGCCGCGAGCCGGTTGCCAAACCGCTGTTCCACCCAGCCATGAAACAGGTACCGGGCTGCCAAGAACGCTAGTGTGGCACCCGTCGTGGCACCGATGTTCACATAGAGGGCGGCCCACAAGCTCCCAAAGAGGAACCCTCCGGTGAGTGTCATCAGGGTCGCACCCGGTAGCGAGAAGGCGGTCTGAGCGACATAGGTTAGGATGAACAACCCAACAGCCGACCAATAATGTTCTTCGGTAAAAGCGAAGAGCTTATCCCGATTGGCCTTGAGCACGTCGAGAGAGAGATACGCCATGAGGTCGAAAAAATAAAAGGCTCCAATGGCCGCAAGAAATAGCGTGACGACGACGAGCCTTCCCATCATCGAAGATGGCGTCGGGGCGTTACGTGTGAGAGCGGTTTCCTCAAAGACCATTAAACTCCTCCATGCATATTTCACTCACTGGGATACATTGACGGGTTTGGGACAGAAAGGGCATGTGACTCTGAACAGGAGGGGTGTGGCTTCTGTTCAGCTATATCATTATATATGTAGACATCTCCATATGACATGGGGATAACATAGCTTCCTCTTAAAGGGCAAACCGATTTTGAAGGTATGGGCAGTCACGGCACAGGTCGGATATTCAGCCCTACTTATAGTTTCTGGAGAAATTGATGAGCTGATTGTTTGAGTTAAGACAAGTGATCACGTTACCTGCGTCAAAACAATCAACCAAACAAGGGAGCTGACATGTACGTCTGGAGTAAACGGCTTGTCATTGGATTACTAGCAGCCTTTGGGCTCGCGTTTGGACTATCTTTTATTCAAGTTCACGCAGGAGAAGAGGGTGCGCTACAAAAGCTCGTCACTCGCTGGATTGTTCTCAACTATACAGGCCTGGTTATCTGGCTTTTCGTTTGGATGATCGACCAGACCCGGGTACGGGGTAAGAACGTGTGGCTCTGGTTGTTACCATTTCTTGTTGCACCATTGCCCACGCTGATGGCGTTAGTCCTGTTTCTTCAACGCCGAATAAAGGCGTAATTGAACCAAAACCGGACGTTCCGGAGAAAGGAATCGCTGTCGGCCACGATCAGCTTCGGTGTGATGGGGTCCGGCCTTGGATTCCCAAAGAATGCTTTGAGGTCTTGTGTACTGGTCAATTCTCACCGTTAATTCACACGCCTGGCCGCATGTTCACTCACATAACGATCCATGAGTTCGGCCAAGGTCCGTTCTTAGGCTTCCTGTTTCTCAAAGAACCGACCTCGACCGTTGGCCTGACGTCGACTGGCCTTGTTGAACAGTGGAAAGTAGGATGACCGATTTGATGTTTCACACCCACACCGGAACATCTCTGGATGGCAGCAACATTCGACGAGCATTGAATGCCGCGCGAAGGCTGGCAAAGATTTCAAATTTCCATTTCCATAACCTCGCCATACGTTTGCACAATACGCACTGTACAGGCGGCATGGACCTGCACAGGGTGCAGCGTCTCCTTGGGCATAAGGCACCGGTCGTGACTCAACGTTATGCCCATCATTACCCGGAAAGTTTGCGAGAAGGGGTAGAGACGCTTGAGGCAGGACGCTCGGTTGCACAAAATTAGCACAATCGCAGGTTTGACATGGTGAGGCTTCTCTAAGTTATTGAAAGGCTGGAGACGGCGACTGGGATCGAACCAGCGACCTGTGGTTTAAGAAAGCTAACTGGAAGAAAACACTGATTCCGCTTTACCAGAAAGTCGGTAGCGCTCAATGCCCGAACCCCGTTGTGGAGCGGCTCCCAGGCCAGTTCAGTCATGATGACCATGGGAGTTTTGGACGACCGTTCCAAGCCAACCGAGTTCACAAATACTTCGCAACCAGGCTCGCCGTTCAGGCGCAGACCCAAGAAGATACGAGATGGTTACAGTTGATGGGCCAACGTTTGGCCCATTCGTCCGGTAGCCGACTCATGAACTTTAGAGGTTCGGGAAGTGCTTTCTGAGTAGTGACGGAACAAATACCGATCCGCTCCACTCTCGACGATGATACGCTTGCGACTAATTCCAACGAAAAACTTTGAAGATGTGCGCGATCGCGATACTATTCAGCCGGGCGATGAACGATGAGAGCGTTCATGTTCTGCTGATCGTACCTCTATTAAGGACAGAAGTAGGAGGGATTCATGAGAGCGGTGATCATTGTATGCCTCACGCTGTGCGCGGGAGTAGCCCATACCGGCATCGCGGCTGCGCTGGGAAATTCAGACCAAGGGCCTGGATGTGGACTGGGAAAGCTCGCCTGGTCTGACTACGGAGGACAGAAGCAGATTGCGCCGCAAGTCTTCATGGCGACGACGAACGGGACCTTTGGCAGCCAGACCTTCGGCATTTCGTTTGGAACCTCAGGATGCACAAATGATGGCGTGGTCATGAAGAACAAGCGTATCAACTTCGCGGCCGGGGCTTTTGACAGCCTGAAACAGGAGATGGCACAGGGACAAGGCGAGCATCTATCCTCACTCGCTACCCTGCTTGGCATCGCACCGGAGGATCAGCCGGTGTTCTTCTCCATGGTCCAAGACCGCTACACGTCACTCGTGTCGCCCGATGACGCCAGCCCGCTGATGGTCCTCCACGCCATTGAAGAAGCCATGGGCAAACATCCCATTTTGGCAAAAGTGGCCCAGTCGGACACGAGGCGCCATTGAACTTTTGATAATTCAGCATTTGTTCGCCTGAAAGATCGGCAGGCGTCCGAGCCCAAAGCCTGAGATATGGCTTCGCCCAAGCGTCAATTTGCAGCCCGCCACTATCCGACCCGTGGTGCCGCTAAAGGTCCTCCTCAACGTCAAGCCAGAGTCGAATCGCGAAAACATCATTCTGACCTATGGAGTCTGTGTGAGTTGGAAATTTTGCGTTTGATTCGCAGTGGACACATCCTTGTCCGCCGACTCTGTGGTGTAACCAGTTGCCCTGGCCTGGACAGTATACTTGCCGGCCATGCTGGCCTGGCCCGCCGAAGATGGAGTGATGGGAAGTGTGCCGAACGAGGTGAGCGCTGGCGCTCCAGGAGCCAGTTGATCGAGGAAATATGTTGAATCGCCCTCGGGATGTCCATCGATAAGCGTGGCAGGACCTGAACGGATAGTGACGGTGGGACCTCCATTCAACGCTTGTTTTGCTAACACGAAGACTGTTACATCGTCCGTTGCCGGGCTGAGGACAACTTGACCGCTAATACTTCTCGACGGTGTGGACGCCGCCAATGAAAAAGGTGCACTCTTCGTGCTGATCGGTGTGCGGGTCGTCTCTGCGACCGGTACCCTTGAGATGACGGCTGGCGCATGGTTATCAGCGGTCATCACGACATCATAGTTGCCGGACACAAGCCGAGCCAGAAAGAACTTACCTTGTAAGTCCGGCATATTCGCATTGTTATTTGGCACCGTCGCACGGACTATCTCGCCGTTGAGTTGAGCAGTGACGAGAAGATGCTCAGTGAGCAGGGCCGTGTCAACAAAGCCCTCAATCCCGTTCAGGACATAAGGGATGATCCGGATGACCGGCTTCAGAATGTACTTCCCGCTGCCCGTGTTGACGATGGAATGACAGGCGTCAAAGTCCAATAGGAGATCGACCCGCTGTCCGCTCTTCACTGTAAATTGATTAATCAGTTTGATGCCGGACCGGATGGCACTCGGTGTCTCAAGAGGAATTCTGTTGCTTGGCTTATTGGGATTTTGGCCCTCCAAGACGATCCAATTCGCATTGGCTTGGTTACCAGTATTCTCACTCAATACGAGCCGCAGCTGGGTATAATGCCCGGCGGGAAGCGATGCTTCCCCTAAATTTTCGAGCGCGAAATTCGGCTGCGTGGGATCATTCAGGCTCAGCAGATTGATCGTGCGAGGTGGGTCGAGCGTGATATCGGTCCACTCCGAAGCACTCTCATTGGCCGAGTCACTCTGGTGAATTCTAACTTTATTCACTGTTACATTGACTTGCTCATACCCGCAAGCCGGTGCATCGGTGAGAGAGACACTGACAGTTCCTGGTGCGCTGACGCCGCCACCGTCCGCGCCGCCGCTACAGGCGGATAGGAGCCCGATTGAGAGCCACGCCGCTATCCAGAGAATTGAGCGACAGGGTGCTGGATGCTCCATCGTTATGCCTCCTGTGATCAGATCCGTACGAGGAACGTATCAAAGCCCTTTGTCGACGAACAATTTGTGGAAGTTGCGTAGGCTGGCGGGAGAGCGGGCAAAGTGCATGCTCAGTAGTCTTGAGATCAAGATCACGACGCAGCGGTATGCCCATCACTATCTAGAAAGTTTGCGAGAAGGAGTGGAGGCGCTAGAGGATAGACGCTCGTTTAGCACAAAATTAGCGCAGGCAGCGGTTCGATCTGGCGAGGCTCCTCTATGCTATTGAAAGGATGGAGCCGGCGACTGGAATCGAACCAGCGACCTACGGTTTACGAATTTCAGGAAAGCCAACTTCAGACAACGTAACCCCACAAGAAACCACAAACCAGGACTCCCCTGACAGGGGGTGAGATCGCGACAGTTTGCCCTGCCCTGGTAGCAGCGTGGTAGCAGAGGAGGTTGAGTAGAGTACTACATCGTCTTTGGAATTCTGGTGGAAAGGGCGGTTGTGAAGGCAGTGGAATCGGCTGGGGAGATTCGCATAGAGGGGAATCGGAGAGAGACACCACCGATAGCTGGGGGGGTCTGGTGTATCAGAAACAACTCTGCTACAGTAGAAACTGTTGCTAGTACGAGTAAGGGGGGCCTTCATGACCACGAAAACATTAGATCAGCACATTGAAACGAGCCTTGATATTGCAGGGGGGGGAAACCCCGTATTGCGGGCCATCGTATTACCGTGCGCGATATTGTCATGTGGCATGAACGGTTTGGGAAAAGCGTCGATGAAATTGCCAGCGACTACGGCCTGACGCTGGCCGATGTCCATGCCGCCCTCGCCTACTATTTTGATCATCGCGCCGATATCGACAAAGACATGGCCGACAGCCAGGCCTTTGCTGAGTCCTTACGCCACGCCCTCTAAGCTCAAGCACAAGCTGAATGCCGGAGGAAATTAGGTTCTATCTCGACGAACACGTTCCCAGAGCCGTTGTGCAAGGCTTATGCGAACGAGGCGTTGATATCAAGACAGTAGGTGAAGCAGGTCTCCGCAGCGCATCCGATGCCGTCAGGTCCTCGACGCCGACGAAATGGATCTCCGATCAGCACGTTCCCTTCAGCAGCACATCCTTATCTGGGAATCTTGGCCGGGAGGACAGGGATGCCTTCGGCTTGAGCCGCCTTGCGTAGGGTTCTATCAAGCGAGGCAAGCGGAAGACCAAGACGCATGGCCAATTCAAGGTATGCGGCATCGTAACTGCTCAGTTGATGCCTTCTCCCTAACGCAAGCGTGGCCGTCGTGGCATGGTGTTCCGTATGAACATCCGATTCAATGGCAAGCTTGCTCAGCAAATTGAGAAACAGCGTGGTGTCAGCTGGCGTCTTCTTCTTCGAACGCTCTGCGCCTAGCAGCACATTGCCAACTTCGAGAACCCAATGTTGGGCCACGATCGCTTTCTCGGGCCCAGACAGCTTTCCGAGCAATTCATCGGTGTCCTTGGTGGCCTCATGGTCAAATAGCCACGTCATCGTGACGGAACAATCAAGCACAAAGTTCATCGTCGCCCAACATTCTTCAACTTGAGAATGTCCTCCGTGGTCAATTTAACAGGATGCTTGGTGCGCAATGCCCGAATCCCTTCGATCGCTTGTACGGCCTCTTCTCGACTTGCTCGTTTTGCGGGCACCAGCTTGGCGACAGCTTCATCATGACGGGTGATCGTGATTTCTTCTCCTTGAGCGACCCGGCCGATCAATTCAGAGAGTTTGTTCTTCGCTTCGGCAAGTCCCACTGTCGTAACGGCCATGGTCATATACCTCTCATACCCGGACACCATTTAATCTGGCTAGATACTGGCTAGCTTAACATAGCACCGGGCATGCAGCAACTAACTGCGTTAGACGATGCTCCCCTCTTTGGTGAATTCCCGTAGGATCGCCCCTCTCAATTGGTGAGGTCATGAGCCACGTCGAGAGTCGACCGTGCTCAACCTGATGGAAGAGGACTGCGCTTTTTCGCTCGCCAAGCCTTCCCAGGTGCGTAATAATTTGCTTGATCGAGATGGCTTCGATAACACCGGGACGAATGTGCCCCTGGAAGTACCAGATGTCCTGGAACTTCTTATCGAGCCTGTAGGAGTTGTGGTTGTGCATACTGATGGTCCACTCCAATTGCCCCATTGAGCCATCCCCGCATTTCTCCGTGCTCTGCGCATGTCCTGACACCGGCACAACAAGCAGCCAGGCTACTGCACAGATGGGCAACCAGAGTCGTTGCTTCTTTCGAAGAGCCTGCCGACCTCTGCATTTATCCATCCCCGAACCGCTCAGTTGACAGAGCCCCCACCGATTTGAAGACATGGATATCACCCCATCGTGGCGGTTGGGTGCATCATTGACTGAGTGTGTGTCTCAGACGGCCCGACAGGTCCTCACGGAGAAGTGCTTGGCGCACCGCGTCAGCTGGTTCGCCTCTGCTTTGACCCGACACCAACGCGTCCACCTCTCGTTGGACCTCTTCATCGACGGTATAGTGGTAGAGAATCTCCGTTTCAAAATGACTCAGGTCGCCGTCCTGTTCACTTCTCGATGACGGAAACAACGCGCGATAATCCGCGCGAATGCGTTCTGGATCTGTTCCTTTCGGATAGAGCGAGGCAAACAACGGCACAGTCTCCTCTTCACGAGCCACGATCCCCCGTGGCCGCATCCCGCTCAGCGGGACATCGAGCAGCGCGGCAATGTCGAGTATGCCCGTGCCATAGTCGGAATCCCATTGTGTAGAGTTGCACTGAGTGCCGGGCGGGTTGGTTCCGTTTGCTGGGCGCCAGGCGCTTGTCTGAAGAGCGGCGCGGAATGTTTCAGTTAGCAATCCTCGTTCAGCAAGCGTTTGAAATGCCGGCTCGTGACGATGCACCGACAACCAGAGCGCGGCGGACCCAGCCACATGGCCCGTGGCAAACGTCGTGCCTTTGCCCATGCCATTGATAGGTTCATGCTGTTCATTGAGGGTGGCCCGCCAGACTGATTCGCCTGGCGCCATGATATCCACAGCGGACCCGTTCGATGAATGCTTCCATGGTTGACAACGCACATTGCCGGCGGCGACCGCAATGGCAGAATGGAATCGAGCCGGCCAGACGACGGTGCGCACATAATTACCTGCTGCGGCGACAATCAGGACACCGTTCTTCTCTGCCGCTTTCACCGCCTTCCACATCGACAGTGTGGGAGACCCACCCATCGCGATCGACATAAGCCGTGGCTGTCCCACAATCTTTCCCTCTGCCACGTCGTGGATGGCCTGCGAGAGATAACTCGTGTTGAATTGGCTCACCGTTCGGTGCACCCGCAGAGGAATCAACTGAGCGCCACGCGCGATCCCATTGACGCATCCCGCCGCATTCGCCAGCTGGCACCCGAACGGGCTGACAATGACGCTCCCACTCGCGGTCCCATGCCCGGGGTTATCCAACCGTCGATCACTGAGCAGCGGATCGACTGCGTTGTTGCCGCCTTCGTAGTAGTTCCGCCCGTTCGTGGCATCGATCGGCCGCTTGCCTCGAGCCTCCGTCCAGGTTTCAGGGTGCTGCCAATAACCTGTATCGGGATGGGCGATGAGAATTCCCTCTGCCTCCGCGCCCTCCTGAAGTAAAAGGGTCGGGAGTCTTTTACCACTGCTGAGCGAGCGAAGCTTGGTCTTGCAGTGTGAAGAGAAGACGCTGGAGGGATTTTCCCGCCGTCAGCAATGAAGATAAGTCGATGAATAGACCGGCGGCCCGCACGAAATGCGGATAAAACCAGGTCAAGTGGGGGTGTTTATCCGGCGGCGTCAAAGGGGAGAGGCTTCGCCTGATGAGCCGCCGGAACACACGAAGTGCGGTTTGGAGCCGGCGACCCGGATTGAACGGGCGACCTGCGGTTTACGAATTGTCTCTAGTCCCAACTCCAACCATCTAAGTCCACAGAAAACCATAACTGCCGACGCACCGGAGGAGGCCATAGATGGCCCTGGTTTGCCCTGTTCCGGTAGCGCCGTGGTAGCAAGCTCGGACTCAACAGATCACACCTGAATCACCCACCCCCGGGTGGACAGTTTAAAATTTCTGAAGTCGTGGCCCCAAATTCAAACCAACCGTTCAAGATATATAGGGGAGCCAAAAACTTAAGGGGCCCCAAGCACCATATACGCCCCCCACGACCCACCGACCCAAACCACCCAGCACCCAACCCGCAACACGAACCACGAGCTATGAAATGCGCGTTGCGTGACTCGTGCTATGTCTTTAGAACCCACCAAGTACCTATCACAGGTGCAGTAGTGTGTATTCCATCTTTGGTATTGCAGGCGGCCCTTCAGGGCAGGGCATTCGAGACCCAGGAGGTTTTCACCTTCCATTGCTCCTGGCTACCATTCATCCCCATGCATCCTGGCAGGGCATTCTTAGCCGGTTTCGTAAGGCCTAAATTTCATGGGCAATGCCGCAATCTTTTGACATTGTGGCCATTCTCTTCGGGCGCTGCTTGGCCTGTTGCGTGTTCAGCGAGGTCTCCGGGGCGCGATCAGGTGTAGGGGGAGACTCTATCCATCGGTTGAGGAATAGATTCAGAGGGGTAAACCTTCAAGTTGCTAAACCTCTTACTATGAAGAGCTCTCTTATCCAGAGCTTCAATGGACTTTTGAGAGTTCAAATAGTTCATGCGGCAATAGCATGCATAGGTGACGTAGACATCTTGTAAGTAGTATTCAGCGATTTCTTTCCATCTACCGCTTGCCCACATTTCTCTCACGTGTTCACCAGAGCCAGATTTTGTTTCCACCTGCAATACCCTGGCAAGCACATCCAACTTCACAGCTCCCTGGAAATCCCAGTTAGTCCATCCTGCCATTATGTCAAAAACTGATCACGTCTGGAATTTGGCAAGATTGATTTCTACGGTTGGTTTCACTTGATGAATAATCGATCGCTTCTTGATGTCTGGCTTCTTTAGAAAATCGCCTCTAGCGAAGACAGATCCGCACTGAATTCGAACGTGCCACCACCGGGCATAGGGATATTGGCGCTCACCTCACAGGAAAATGACGGCTGCGGGCCGGATCGCAGGTTGAGGAAAATGTTCCCGCTGACGGTTTTCCACTCTCCCCATTCCGGGGGATGGCCGAGATCTGGGACTTCGACAGTGCCCTCGACGAAGGTGACACAGCCACCTAGGAGGCACAGTGTGACCTCGACATCGACTTCCTTAGTGCGAACCGTGCCGAAAGCGTAGGACACGGTCACCTTCTGGTCGAGCAACGCGTTAAGGAAGCGCCCCAATGTGACATCCACAGTGAGGTCCGATTGCACAGAGACCTTGAGCATCTTGACCTCGCCGACCTCCAGCTCGTGGGACCAGTCGATCGAGGTTGCCACTTTCAGCCGCAGTTCCGAACGGCTGTCGGCGGCCACCAGCGATCCGGCCGCGTTGCCACGGAACATGGTCTGGCTTCCATGGCGAAGCTCGGCCACGCCGTGAAACCCGACACTATTAGGCTCTACGGACGGTCCCCCGGGAATCGTGACCGGCCCCACATCGCCCACCGCCAAGTGAAACTCGCCCTGGATTTTGGCGGAGAATTCCTCAAAGCCGACGGTGGTGTTGGCGGCGCCAAACGCAAGAAGCTGTCCGCCCGGCGAGGCGAATCCGGCGAAGCGAACTGACAGGCCGCCCTGCAACCCCCCCTTGTCCGAATGCGGTTTCAGCAGCGAGAGCTGGAAGCCCAACATCGCCATCGGCTGCGACAGGGTCACGTAATCGCCGTTGGTTTTCCGCAACAGATCGGCGAGATAGAACGCGCCCCGCCGTCCCCCGTCTGGGCGAATCTGATACTCCGGTGAATAGAAGATCGAACGCTTGTGCAGGCCCTTGATTGTCTCGTACGGGTCCTTCCGCTGCCAGGAGCGCTCCTCGCTCGTCAGCGACCGCTTCACCCGTTTCACCGCGACATGGAAGCGGGCCTGCAACTGGCGAGCGCGTCGCGGTCCGAACGGCACGGACGCGACCACGGCGGCAGGGAGGTCCGTGCGTAAGGCGCCCGCGCCCGTTCCGAGGACGATGTGCCAGGCGCCGCCTTCCAGTTTCACGGTGAAAGAGGCTGCCTGGTTGGGAACCGTGATCGCGAAGCCGGGTGCTAATTGCTCGTATTCTTTACGTAGGCGGATTTCGAAGCCCTTGGATTCCTCTAGCTCGTTCGGGAACTGGGGCTGCCCTAGACTGGGAAGTTTGCCTCCCCAGCGACTATTGAACCACTGCCGTAGCTTGTTGCCGTCGAACCACACCGAGGAGCGGGAAACAGAATGAATATCGGGGATCGTATTGATCCCGACGCGGGTCAGGCTGGCAAGCATACTTCCGGCAATGCTGGATAGATCGCGAGGCGCGAACTCGCGCTTGGGCAGGATCTCAAGGAATCCTTCGATGGCGGGCGCCAGCTTGCGGGCGATCTCTTTCTGTAGCGCCGAGAATTGCCCTGGGGTGAGTGGTCCGGAGGGCAGCAGGGGAGCCATCATGGCGTCCAACTGGCTGTCCAGGTCATCCTTAACCTTTCCGATGCCGCCGAGCATGTTTCGATAGAGGTCCTTGCGGGTCGTGCTCAGCTCCACCCGGCCGCCGCGGCTGAGTTGCACAGCACCCGAGGCAAGGGCCTCCGCCAGCCTCGCCACGTTATCTCCCAGCCGGTGCCGGAACTCGACCGAGATTTTTTGGGACTCGATCGCCGGCCTGACCACGCGGTAGATCGCGGTTGCGCGCTGCGAGAGACCGAGTGTGGGAGGGGGCAGGTGTGGGCTTCGCAGGACACGCTCGACCGCCGGCACGGTATCGGCGAGGTTATGCTTCGTCAGAGCCGCATGGCGGGCGTCGGGATCTGCATTGTCCGCGGCGCGCGCCGCCGCCATAGCCTTGTTCTCAATCAGGGTCTGTCGGCGGGCCTCCATCGCCGGGCCAAGCCGGCGCCATAACTTCGCTTCCCCGTTGCGCTGCATACGCGCTACCAGACCTTGGGAAACGAAGGTTCGCGGATCGAAGATTCCCTCACGCATGATGTTCAGAGTGGAGTGCAGTTCTGGCGGAAGGTCGATGAGGGGACCGGCGGGCTCCGGATCGCGCAGGGAGGCAAGGCCCTTGCCCTTCTTGCGCT
This sequence comes from Nitrospira sp., assembly GCA_029194675.1. NCBI lineage: Bacteria > Pseudomonadati > Nitrospirota > Nitrospiria > Nitrospirales > Nitrospiraceae > Nitrospira > Nitrospira sp. The sequence continues at coordinate 209,393 of JARFXP010000005.1, forward strand.
GGTCCTGGTGGAACATGCGGAGTTCGGCCTCCACTTCCTCTGGCAGCAGCAGGTAGGCCGAGAGATTGCAATCGAGCGAGAGGCCCAGCGCCTGGAAGTGCGACTGGAATTTCACAGCCCGCTGATTGCGTGGGATCATGCGAACAATCAGCGACGGGTCCTCGAGCATGTCCGCCACCATCTGCTCAGCGCGCGAAGCAGCCTGGCCTGCGTCTTCGAGCACTTTTCGGACGTCCCTGGCCAGCTGCAGAGCCCCGTTGACCACGTCCACCATGTTGAATTCGATGTGTGCGGCAAGATTCGCGTTGTCGGCCCCGAAGATGGCGGCCAAAGCGGGAATCTTGAGGCTGCCGCTGAGACCGGCATAGAACAGGTTTCGCAGGGAAGAGTTGGCCGGCAGCTCGACGGCGAATTCCTGAATGACGAGCAAGGCGATCTCCAGAAACATCTGGAGATTCAGGCTGGGCAGAGGCCGCTTCAACACGATCTCGAACTGGCACAGGGCCGGTATGTTGGCTCGCAGCTCGAGACCGGTCTGACCTGTTTCATCGGTGAACCAGTCGCCCATCATGATCGGGGGAATCACCCAGAATGGGGGCGTCGCCGATAGAAACGGAGGGATTGCGGCGAAGGGGTTCATCATCAGGCCGATCACCGGATTGATGGTGATCATGGTGGCACGGCCCATGCGGAACTCGAAGTAGAAGTCTTTCTGTGTGCGGGATTCTGGCGGCGGGCCAAAGAACATGCCCCAATCGAGGACGCCGCCGGGCATGAGCAGAAATAGGGTCGGGCTGAACGAGGTCTGGCGAAGATGCAGGGTCAGAAACCGGTTGCGGTTATCTCGGCCGATGATGAATTCGAGTCCGCGTCGGTCCGGAGCCGGATTCGAGCCGCGAAAATCGAAATCCCACTGAGCGATTGGAACAGCGCCAGCCGCAGGAACCTGGAGTTCGAGGTCCATCGATGCTGCTGCGTTGGGTGAGGTCCCTTGGGCTAGGCGGAATCCGACACCTCCGGCGAATGGGCGGTTGGGAGTGACGACGTCGCTGCGCAGTGTCAGCTCGAAGGCCGGCGGGTCCCAGCCGTAGCCAATGCGGAGGGCGTGGAGCCGGATGTCAATGTAGTCGACGTCGGTGATCGGGAAGTGAATCAGGGGAGCGGGCGGCGTGCCGGCGCTGCCGACAGGGACGGGCCGCAGCTCAATGAAAACGCTGGTGCCCGAGCTGCCCACAATCAGCTCTGGCGGAGGTCCAGTGAAGATCGCGTCGAGCAGGGATGGGTACTGCACCAAGCGCAGGCCGCCCGCGATGGTAAGCGGGTTTGCTCTCCCAGAAAGGCGCAACGTGATGCCCATGTTCGTGAACTCGAAGGCGAATAGAACGTCGCTTTCCTGCGAACTGAGGACGGCTTTGATCTGCGCCGCTGTACTGCGGAGTTGTTGTGCGGCGGGTGAGTTCGTGCGGAGCTGGTAAAGATCGAGGACGTTGTTGACCGACTGGTCGATCCCCGCGGCGAGCAGCGTAGTTCCCGAAGAGGGGATGCGGATCACAATCGGATCTGCGACACCGACCAGCAGCGAGATCTCCACATCCGAGCCGCTAACCGTAATCGTGAGGACGGCATCGAAGGTTTCCCCGTATACATTGCACAGAATCGACGCCAAGAAGCGCGTGTTGGGCTCGCCGCCGGGAGGGACATCAACGACGAAGCGTACTTGACTCGGTGTGATCAGTAGCAGCGGGTTCACCGCAACGGACGCCGAGGGATCTGCCGCGGCCGCGTGGGGCGTTCCCGGTACCATGCCGGCGAAGATGCGGAACAGGTCCAGAGGCTGCACGTCAGGGCCGGGCGTCAGCAAGAGATCGCCGTGTAGGGCGTCACCGGCCGCCAGTGGGAGGTTCAGCATGAGCTTGCCCACGGTGCCCTGCACCGTACCGATCAACGGATCAAGCAGACTGCGCAGCGGGTCCGGCAGGCCGACGCGACGCGCCACGTTGCTGAGATTCGGCAGCAGCGACACGTCGGATTCAAAGCGGAAGCCAGTTCCCAGCGCAAGAGTCAGGCGGTCCAGACGAAAGAGATCGAGCCGGGGACCGACGCGGTGCAGGGGCGGCAGTTTCAGGGGCGGTAGGCCTGCTGCGGCGGTGAACTCGAGTTCGGGAATCTGCGACGCATCGGAGGGCGTCGACAGCCGGACAGATACCGGCAAGTTCTGCACCGGCGCGAGCTGCTGGAGTTCGCCGCGGGTGGTGATCTTCGCGGTGCCCTGCGCGGTCCACTGCCACTGGGATCCATTCTGCGCGCCCGTCAGTTCGATGGATACGCTTCCGGCCTGCAGGGGAAGCGGCCCCAGCGGTCCGTTGTATGGCGCGGTGCTTCCGGGCTCGGCCAGGAGCAGGGCCAGGCGGATACTCCAGCTGTTTCCGGCGAGCCTGAGCGCGAAGCTCGATTCGAAGTCGGGGAACCCGGCGTCGGGCGGCAGCGAGACAATGCGGCGCTCGCGCAGGGTCTGCGCCAAACGCGTCCAGGATTGGCGCAGGTCGGCCGAGAAAGCGATGGTCCACGGCCCGCTCCCCGTATGGGACAGGGTGAGCTTAAGATCCGCGCTGCCGAGCGCCAGAGGATTCGCTTCGGGCTTCAGTTCTAATTGGTCGAGCGCGATGCCGAAATGAAAAGCCTCGGCTAAACCAGCGCCTTCGTGGTGCAACTGGATGAGCGCGTGCCCGCTGCCGGAACCAGCCATCATGTTCTGCACGGCGGGGGGTAGTGCGACGTCCGCTTCGCCGCTGAAGTCGATGGCCGACGCCACACCCTTCGACCAGTGCATGACTTCCGCTCGCAGCCGCAGGGCGTCGAAACGGACCGCGGCCGCGCCTCCGACGGTCACAGACCCACTGGAGGCGTGGGTGTAGGTGACCTGGTCGAGCGAGAGCGCGCGCGAACGGCTGGGCGAAGTGACCTGAATGCGGAATTCGATATGGTGGGTGCCAGTGAGGTTTGCGCCGGCAAAGGGGATGGGGCGGTTAGTCTCATACTTGAGGCTGAGCTCGCCCCGGAACGATTGGTCGAGAATGGCAGACGGATTGCGGAGCACGACGCCGAGGTCGGCTGGCAGTGCACCGGCTATGCCGAGCTTGAATCCTGCCGTCAGCGGATGATTGGGGTCGGTCAGCCGAAAGGGACCGAAATCGGCGCGCAGCGTGGCCTCCCCTTCGATGGAAATTTCACATCGTTCCACGGCCGCGCCAGCTGCCCGGAGCCGCACGCGAAGCAGGAGATTCGAGAACTCGAGTAGCCCCCCGGTATCGAGCGCCGGCTCGCCCTGGGCAGGCGGCGGGATAGGGTGGGCGCCCAGTAGATCAAGCCCCTGGCTGGTGATCACGGCGAGCCAAACGGGGCGGTCTGGAACACCATCGTTGAGCGCGGCGTCAATGCCGAATCCCAGCCACAATCCTTTCGCCTCCGAGAGGCCCTGGACCAATCCCGGTGATCCATCGGTCTGTGTGGCACCGAGCACCTGATCGGCATTGGGCGCGTTACCGATTCCGAGACGGAGATCGGCAAGTCCAGATGGGTTTCCCGCGAAATCAAAGAGTCCGGCAGTGGCCTCGAACGCCCAGCGCGCCTGAGGGTGCACGGCGTCGGGCGGGATTTGGGTGAGCCCTATCCGCTTGAGCTGTGCGAGCAGCGCGTCGCTCATACGATTGGCTCGGGATTGGGAATCGCCGCCGGGTTCGTTTCCACAGTGACAGTGAGCTTCAGCGTTTTGTCGTTCAGCGACAGATGGGTTGTGATTGCCTGGTCACCAACCTTGGCGAGTTTGCCCTGGGGTGGGAACATCGCCAAAAAAGTTGAGAAGGCCGCCAGCATGGGCGAGCTGATGTCGGCAAGGGCACGTTCCGGAAACAGGGCGTAGTTGTTGTTGGAGCCAGGAATAAGGCCTCGTGGGAACTTGTCGGCGATCGGGTAGGCGATGACGGCGGCGTGAAGCGCCAGGGCCGCCTGGTCTGCGCTGTCGCCCGGCTTCGATAGCAGGTCACGGTACTGGCGGATCTTGTCCGCCGCAGCGCTGCTCAGCGACATTTCAAAGGAGAGCGTGTCTTTGAGTTCTGTACGGAACCCGAGGGCGCGCGATTGCAGCCTGAGCAAGAAAGCGGTGAAGTCAGCGCGCAAGGCTCCGATGCGCTCGGCAACGGTTTCAACAACCTGCTTCGCGCCGCCAGCCAGCTCTTCGAAACTGCTGGACACGGACTTCGCCAGGTCTTCGCCCAGTGCCACGGCGATATGCAGTATCTCGGCCGGGTAACCGGTGAGCTGTTTCAGGACGCGCTCGGCTTCGTCAGCCATGCCAACCGCCCCATCGCGAAGGAAGTTGCGCAGGTCCTCGATTGCCTGATCGACAGACCTGGCCAGCGATGGATTCCAAGCGGTGAGTTCCCAGTCCATCACCTCAGGCTTGTTGATCTGGTTGTTCCTGGTCCAGAAAACCAGCCGTGCCTGGCCGTCCTCGTCGATTTCGATGGCCCACAGTACGCCATCCCACCAGCCGCACGTTCCACTGTTAAAATATTTGCTCTTGAACAGATTGGGTTTGAATGGGAGTAAGCTCGTCAGGGCGCTAAACAGATTGCCCAGCATCGGTAGCCCAGACATTGCGTTGTGCAGTGCAAAAAACGGCTGACTGTGGGGGTTGTGTGTGTGCCCGATGGCTAAGTGATGGTTGTGGTGCTTCAGCAGATAGTCGACCCTGTCCTTGATCCCGCTGATGTTGCGGCGCGTGGTTTCCGGCGTCGTGCCGTCTTCGGCGTTCAAGGAGATACCAAAGCTTCCGGTGATCGCCGCGAAACTCTCTTTGTACAGCAGGCTGTCGAGCAATTGGCGGTCGGAGTTGTTCATGTGTTGGGTCTGGTGGGCCATGCGGACGGCGTCCTGCTCTGTGGGCCAGGAGCTAGTAACGATCAACTTGGAGAGAATCTCGCCGAAGTCAACGCGCGGGTTGCCTCCGTAGGCCAGTCCGCGATAGGCCAGCACCTTGTCCATGAGCATATCCGCGGGAACCGCCACGCGGCCGGCGATCCACTGTCCGATCGAGTTGTTTTCGTCGCAGTTGTAGAAGTCCCACTGGTGCCCGTGCGCGATCAGCATGCGGCACCGGTCGGTGTAGTCGGCTGAGTCCATGCCGACAATGCCTTTGGGTAGATCCCGGACGATGCTGTCGATCGGCTGACCGTCATGGATCACCTTGGCGATGTCACCAGCCTTGCTCAGCCAAGTGTGTTCTGTCATGGCCTTGACGCCGTCGATGATCAGGAAGTCATAGATCGGAAAGGCCGTGTTTGCACTACCCGTCATCACCTCGTTCATGAGGCTGACGCACTCCGGGTCTCGCAGAAAATGATCGTGATTGCCGTAGGTCCGGAAATAGCGTCCGGACTGGTGCAATTTGCGCAGCTCCGTGTAGATACTCGGATGCGTCTTGAGGATCTGCTTGAGGAGCTTCGGGCGTCCTTTGTAACGCTGGCCGTCGATGACCTCTTCGCGGTTCAGTTCCTCAATGTCGGTGTAGAACCAAAGCTCCTCGCAATCGCCGTTTTCGATCACCGTGTACTTCCGGCTGTTGGCGTATTGGAGCGCCGCAAGGTACAGATCCTTGTTCTTGGTAAAATGCGCGATGGATTGAAACAATCGGAGATTGTCGGGGTCGACCGGATGCGCATCTTGCTCGCGGTCGCGATGCACGTCGGAAAATATTAGGTACTTTCTCTTGGCGCTGGGTGGACCGGATCCCGGCGCAGAAAGCTTGCGCCAGGTGTGGGGATCTCGCGCCTCGGGCGGGTTAGCGATCAGTTGCCACCAGGGGAAGGCATTCTTGCGGAGAATGGCCACGACCAGGTGGAGGAATTGAATGAGCGATAGCTCTGGCGCATCTTTACCGGCGGCATCGATCGCGTTCTGATATGCCTCCCGAGCCCGCTGCGCCTCGTCGCGATCAGAGCGCTTGGTGGCGCCGAAGATCTCGGTGAGCCAATCGCTGAACCGCGAAGAGCCGCCTTGTGCTGCGGTTCGGATCATTTGCCCGAAGGTAGCCGTCAGCAGGCCTTCGCCGGTGGCCATGCGCGGTAGCGTCATGCCGGGGAGCGGTGGAAAGTTGCGCGAGGGGCTCAACTCCGGCAACCGGACAATGGCGTTCATCCATCCGCCGGCCAGAGAGCCGATCTGCGCCGGAGACAAGTTCGCGAGGATGCGTTCCCAAGTGGAGAGGAAATCCAGGAAGCGCAGGTCGGAAGAGGCGGCAAAGCTTTTCACATACTCTCGGCCGAAATCGGGCAAGGAAAAGTTGCGGCTGAAAAGAGCCTGCATGGCATCGTTCCAGGCCGCTCCGCCCAGGCTTTGCAGGGAAAGCAGAAGGCCGGGCAATTTCGCCACGGGATCGGCCGGCCCGATGTCTGCGGTGAACCAGTTGTGCCAGCCAGCCTGGAAGGCGGCGGGTCCGCCGGTTTCGAGCCCGCGAAAGGCGGTTAGAAACACGCGCTCGATTTCCAGCCCAGCGTTCTGCAAGGCACTCTGGATAGCCGCGCCCAACTGTTGCGCCAGGGCGGCGACATCGATGCCCGCGCTGGGGATTGGATCAGGCATTAGGTTGCGGAACAGGTCCTGCCATTCGAATTCGCCGACGGACTGGCTGGCCTCGGAGGGCACGCGGTCGAGTGGAGTGCGGGTGCCGTTCCATCCCAGGCGGTCCAGCAAGAAGCGCAGCGGATCGGACAGCGAGAACTCGCCGGATTGGGCCGGCTGAAATGACAACTGGTTGACCGGGCCGCTCTCCAGGTGCAAGATGCCAGAAAGGCTGAACGGTGTCAGCGACGGAATATCGGGGAAGCGGATTCCGGTGTTGGGAAAGTGCAGGCTCCATCCACCGCCGCCGAGGGGGAGGCTGAAGCGCGGAAAACCTAGATCGATGCGGAGCGGTTGAGGCGCGTTGGTGAGCGCGGGCGCGGGCCCGGCTCCGAAGTTGCAGTCGATGGTGAACAGGGGCGGGCCGAAAGAGGACGGCGAGGAGGGAATGGCTCCGTTTACCAGGCCGAATTTCTGGCGGACCTCGAAACCCAAGGGCTGGACAGCGGGCTGGCCAGGGAACACGCGCGCCAACAGTTGATTCACTTGGCCCATGCCGCCCTGGGTGAAGCGTGCCTGGCCGCGCGCGAAGACGGCGAAGGCGGCCTCGCCAGCCAGAACCTCAACGCCGATTTCGCCCTGCAAAATTTCCGCGAAGCCGCCCGGCATCGCCACGGGTGTGTTCGCCAGCGCCAGGACGAATCCGCCGGGACCGTCCCGGCGGAAAACATAGCGGATGGTGAGATCCACTCCGCCTTGAATGCCGAGAGCGGAAGCGCCGGTCCACCGCGCACTTCCCTGTGCGGTGACGGGGGCGGCGGTGGTATCCAGCACCAGGGTGCCGGTACTATCGGCGACGAACAGGAGGGTGAGTGTGAGGCTGGTGAGCGAGATTTGGCCGCCGATCAAGTTCGGGGCCGATTGAAGAACTGCGATCAGCGTGAGCAGGTGTTTGTTATTAGTATCCTTCTGATGCGAGGCCTGGACATCGACTTTCTGGGAGCCGGGCAGGAACAGTACGGTGTCGTTGAGTCCGATTTGCGCCGGAACTCCAGACGCATTTTCGGTGATCGTGATCTGCCCGAGAAGTCCGGGGACTGCATTCAATGAGAATGTCGGCATATGTATTATTACCGTTTTTAGAAAAAGGGGGTTTCCTTATAACACAAGACAGCACGTGAAGGAAGGTGGACACGAGGAGCGATTTATTACCTCAAGGTACGTGGTGAGACACCACAACCAGGAACCCCGGTACAACACCGCTTCGACAAACAACCGGTCGTCCTTCGCCGTCACGCCCACCGTCTCTTTGCGGCCTGGCTGTAGAGGCTCGATCTTCTCCCATTGGTCATCGCGCAGCCCGTACCATCTCACCATCCAAATGCCCTCCTTCGGCCGCTGAATAGTGAATCACACCGTCATCGCCTTGTGAATCCTGAAAATTAATTGATGACACGCCCTAAGTAGGTTGCGGAAAAACTCGCTCGCTCATCGGGTGAAACCCGTAGAAAGCAGGATTTTCTTCTGGATAGGTGGGTCGTGATAAAGGGGTCGGGAGTCTTTTACAACTGCTGCACGAGCGAAGCTTGGTGTTGCAGTGTGAAGAGATGACACTGGAGGGATTTTTCCGCCGCCAGCAATTACGATAAGTCGATGAATAGACCGGCGGCCCGCACGAAATGCGGATAAAACCAGGTCAAGTGGGGGTGTTTATCCGGCGGCGTCAAAGGGGAGAGGCTTCGCCTGATGAGCCGCCGGAACACACGAAGTGCGGTTTGGAGCCGGCGACCCGGATTGAACGGGCGACCTGCGGTTTACGAAACCGCTGCTCTACCAACTGAGCTACGCCGGCACCTTGGCGAAACAGAGGAAAGACAGGATGAGGCTCCGTTCCGCATGATAACGGCCACCGGCGAGCCTGTCAATGAAGCGAATCGACATCGTCTGATGCGCTAGCCCGCATTATTCATGACAGTTCGTCGCGAAATCGCCAAGCCGCGTCGTGAGACCGGCGCGTGGAGCACGGAGGACCTGAGGCGTACTCGTGCAGTACGTCGAAGGTCCGAGGGGCGAGCCCGCCGGCCGAAGGCTCGTCGGAACAGCAGATCGGCGATTGCAGCAGAAGTGTTCATGAATAGTGCGGTCTAGGGACCAATAGGCTTTGGATTTGGAGCTGGACCAACAGAGTCGGCTGACGGCTCAGGTTGTCGGGGCGTGGGAACCGGCTTCGGGTTATTGCCTCTCGCCACCGGATGTATTCGCACCATGCCTCCCCGTCCGGTTCCGGGCAAACAGAGCGCATCTTGCTTGTTCCCGAATTGTTCACTAGCCACACGCGCCGCCTGGCCTCGAGCATATGTACAGAGTTCGCCGGCGATGACCGTCCCGTCTCGATCCACATCGGCAACGCCTTGCAACCCTCTGAGAAGATGGTACGTAAACAACCCGTGCTTACCTTCGTCATACGCATGCGCTTCCTGCAGGCTTCGATTGCCCACCATCCACATTTCCACATCTTTCCTTGCCTCGCTGACAGGTGATTCCCAGGCAGGCGAGGGGATGTCGACAAGAGCGGCACCCGGAGCGGGGTCCATCGAGACGTCAAACATCAGAATAGCCCGTCGGATTGGAAGTCGGTAGAGAACTTCCTGTAGCCGGACGAGGGAATAGAGCTGATTTGCCCCGGAGAGTGTCCCATTATACGGCACGAGCGAGATCGCACCGGTCCCGGCCTCTACCAGTGCTCGTCCGGCAAAAAATACATAGACAACGGTCTCCCGGTCCACCTTCTTTCCAAGCCATCGTTCAAACGTGTCCTCCAAATCCCGTACGAGCGCTTGTCGATCGAGCAATATTCGTATGCGTTCGCCGGGGACACCGCAGATGATACGCAAATATTCGGCCATGACTTCTGCATCATGGCGGGCATACTTGACCGCCGGAACCTGTTCGTCTCGAAACGTCCCGACGCCGATCGAAATAATGACGGCTTTCGGCTGAGTGAACGCCGCCAGTGAAGTCGGCATGGTATCGACATCCGGAACCAACGCCAGGTCGATGGCTCTTGGTTTGACCCCAAACGTAAATGTCTTGGGCGGGGGAACGGAGGCCACCGGGCTACTCGTCCTCAAATTCAACGTCAATTCTCCATGAAGGTCTTCTTGGGATGCCGTCACCCGTTGGGTGATCGAGGTGCGTTTGCTCTCTCCCGGTTTGAGGATGCCGATTTGGACTTCCGGGGGAAACAAGGCGTCCAGGTGAGCTTTTCCTTCAGTCGTGACGGTCACGTCCTTTGCTTCTCCTATTCCCTCGTTCTTCACTTCGATTTCGATCGTGAGGGATTCGTTCGGCTGAAGGAATTGGTCTCGATTCTCATCCCGGATGATGGCACGAAAACTCAGCTGAGCCGGTGCGGTCGAAGCGCCCTGCGGCGGTTCCGCCGCTGTCTCGACCGCTGTAGGAACCGACGTGACGGCTCCCGTTGTCGGTGCCGCCATTGGAACCCCAGCGTCTTTTTGAGCTGCGTATTCTCGGATCTGCACGGATTGCGCGATCTGTTGAGCCAGCTCGTTGTTCGCCGAATCGATCGCGTCCTGAACAATCCCCTCCAAGCCCGTTACCTGACAGGGCTGTTCCCCGACCGTCACCGTACCACGGCCGGCACCTTCGAGTTTTTTACTAAAGAGCACCGTTCTGTCTCTTGCCAAGAACGCCATCTCAATTCCCACCGTCGCCGTCGCCGGGTATGTTCCTTGTGTTTGCTTTGGAGCCGCAAGCTCTATCCGCCTCAGTCCTACTCCGACCTCAATCACGTCGCCTGTCTCGATGGTATCATCAGTCTGGGTCTGGGCCGCGATACCGGTAAAGACTTCCGTCAACTTCTTAGGGACAGAGGCGACAACCATGTCCGCCAGAGCGAATGATCTCGTTTCACCACAACCGTCCAGGTATGGCACTTCAGCCGTGGTCACGCTCGGTGAGAACCAGATGACTGGCCTCAAGGGAATCGGTTGGGAATTGGCCGGCCCCTTCCCCCGTTTGAGTAGGGAACAGCCGACACCTGACAGGGCGAGTGCCAGCACAAGATAGAAAGAGATGAAGCGGCGCCATGGCGGAAAATTGACGGTCAGCATGGGTTGCAGCTTGGTCACCTTGTGGTTATACCGAATTCACCCCGGCGTCACAACCGAGGATGACGCGCTGACAGCCCGTTTTCCCTCGGCTACCAGGATGCTGAAAAAGTCCGCCAGCGGCGTTCCCTGCCTTCGCCGGAACGGCTTCGCGCAGGCAGGTCGCATCACTCAGCGGCTCAACGCACCACCGGGCAAGAGCTGCCTGGGCAGCTCGGGGCGGGCCGGGTGAGAAAGCATACGCCGCGCCCAAGACACTGGGCGCTCACCGACTCGCGCCCGTCCGCAAACGTGACGCTCATTATTCTTCGCCGCGCGGACCTCGCTGCGGCCGCACCTGCGGAGAGGCGCGTCTCGGCGCGAAGGGGTTCGGGCAGGTGAGAACAGCGGCCTTTTTGAGCATCCTGAAGGTATTCTGGCGTTGGCACTGTACCTAGTTCCAGCTATATTATCGGCATCAACCGAGTTTCTCCGCAGCCTGCTAAGGTCGCCTCATGTCCAGTCCGTCAGGATCACCTTCTCCTTCCTCTGGGATTCCTTGGTCGGCTCTTGCCCGATTGATCCGACTGCCGAACCAGACCGGTACCTATCTCTTACTCCTGCCCACGATGTGGGGGTTGGTACTGGCCGACCGTGGGATTCCCCCACTCCATCTATTAGTCATTTTCATCGCCGGATCGTTCTTAATGCGGAGCGCGGGTGTGATCATGAACGATTTGGCGGATCAATCATTCGACCGGCAAGTCACTCGTACCAAAACTCGTCCCTTGGCCTCAGGTGAGATATCCCGACGCCATGCGGTGCTGCTGCTCAGCCTGCTCCTTATCGTGGCGGTAAGCCTCCTGTTTTTCCTTCGGCCTATCGTGACCTGGCTTGCGCCAATCGCGTTCGTGCTCGCAGCCCTCTACCCATACTCCAAACGATGGATTCACATCCCGCAAGCCATGCTTGGCATCGCGTTTGGCTGGGGAACGGTCATGGCATGGGCTGCGGTGCGAGGGCAATTGGATGCACCGGTCTGGTGTCTCTTTGGAGCAACGGCCGCATGGGCCCTGGCCTATGACACAATCTACGCGATCCAGGATCAGGAGGATGATCGTCGCATTGGAGTCAAGTCGGCCGCGCTATACCTCGGGTCTTCCGTTCATCAAGGAGTGGGCTTGGCGTTCGGTGTCATGCTGACCTTCTTGACCGCAGCAGGGTGGCTCGCTGAGCTGGGATGGCCATATTACGCGGCTCTCTCCGGCGTGGCGGTATTTTTTCTGCTTCAGATCGGCCGGCTGCGAAGGCCGATGACACCGACTCACGCATTTGACATGTTCCGGAAGCACGTATGGGTCGGTCTCGCGATACTCGCCGGACTCCTTGCGGGGGTGTTGACCTAACGGGCTACGGAAGACCTCGATGTGTGTGCTTCGACAGGCTCAGCACGATCGGTAAGCCCCACTCCATTCAATGTTCAATGACCACCCCGTTCGTCCTGAGGCGCTTGAAGGATGAACGGCCGGCTTTTCCGCATCCTGCTAAGGCTTTTCGGTCGGCTTCTGCACGACAGGCTCCGCCTTGGGGGCACGTAACGTGGCGACATACATGGTCACGGCCTTCGCGTCCGCATCATTCAGTCCCAATGCCGGCATACGCGTGTGTGTATCCATAGCCTGTGGATTCTTCAGCCAGCGATAAATCCAGGTCGCGTTCAGCCGAAATCCTGCTCGATCCAAGGCAGGGCCGATCTTGCCACCCTCGCCGGCAAGATTGTGGCACCCGTTGCAGCCATATTTATTTTCGTAGAGTCTTTTCCCGCGATCGGCCAATTTTGCAGCTTCCGCTGGCTTGACGGTCAGATCCGGCCTTGGAATACTGACCCCCTTGCCCGGTCTGGTGGAGAAGTTGTTGAGTGCAACCTGTGCCGCATCCATCTCTTTCTTGGCTTGCACCATCGCCGCTTGTTCAGCCGCATAGGCGGATTCATCTACGTCCACGTCTTTCTTCAACTGCTCACTCTTCCGCTCGGCTTCGTCGCTCGCTTTCTTCTCCGCCGCTTCATAGGCCTGTTTGGCCTGATCAAACTTGGCCTGGGCGGTCTTCAGCCCTTCTTCAAGCGAGGTCTTGCGCGCCGCGACATTAAACTCCATCTTCATCCCGTGCAACGTGCGCACGTGCCCGACGATCGCCCAAATTTCATCCTCAGACAATGTATATTTGAACGTCGGCATCGTCGGAACCGCAAAGTCGTCGTCTCCGATCGGATCGCCACCCTCCTCGCTCGTGTCCAACATGTCGCGTGAAATCGTACTGAAGAGGTCCTCGTCCTTGAACGTCCCCATTTCGGATTTGTTGGACAGATCTTTCGGTTTCGGATCCGGCATGGCCGACCAATTAAACCCTTGGTTTTGCTTACCGCTTTCACCGTGACAGTCACTGCAATAGTGAGTATAGAGCTCGTGTCCCCGCTTCTCTTGCTCGTTCGCGCACCCAGCCGTGATCAAGGTTGCGCCCCCCACTACCCCAACCAACAACCCAATGACACTTAGCCGTGCCGCCTTCATGCTCACTGCCCTTTCTTGAGTTTTCTGATCAGGACAAACTGAAACCCCAAGGCCAATGCAACGGCTACCGCCGCGTACATATAGCTGGAATAGTCCGGCGGCGCATCGGCTCGGAAATACCACCAGGACGAGACGGCTTTTTGAGATCCCTTTTCGACCAACTCACCCGCGGCATCTTTTCGTCCGTCCCACACCGCAAAGGCGATGCTGATAAATTGCCCCGGTGTAATTTGAACATCTTCATCGGGATGTTCGTTCGAGAGATTGCGGGAAAAGACTATCTTCCAGGTGCCGTTTGAGTAGGCGCCTTTTGCGTTCACGTCTTGATGCACTTGCGGCTTCAACGTGCCGAAGCCTTTCGCACTCATATCGACGGCCTTGTTCGCCTTATTCTTCCAAAACCAAATGTTGACCGGTCCACCTTCCACCTGCAGCATCGGTTGTCCATGGGCAAAATGTGCCTTCTTGTCCCCAACCATGAATTCGAGCGCCGCGCCATCGTCCGGATCTTGAGTGGGATCGGCATATTCCAGGAGAAATGCGACCTGTTTCCCGTCGTGCAACGCACGCACGGACACGTCTTTGACTGTGACTTCTTGAATCCGGTTCGGCCAATGCACCTGTGGCGACATTGGGAAAGACGCCGGTGCCGCGCTGCTCCAGGCTGCGGCGTTTGGATCGTCAAGGGGCAACCCGCCGGTCACGAGCGCGGCCCGAACCGCCACGCTCTCTTGGGCAACGCTGAACGGTGCGCCGCAGAGGACCATGACCACGATTACTGCCGCCCCACCCCGCAGAACCTGCTTCATTATCTGATTCACCGGCTTCATGCTGGCCTCGTTCTCCCTACACCACTCACTCCCTCCACGCTATTCCTCTCCCTTATTCCCAAGTTCGTGGAGATTGATGCGCTCCGTCGTACTCGCCCATGATGATCTTCCAAATCCATTCGTCCGGCAATTCCACTTCCCAACGGGGCATGGCAGACCTCCATGGCGCCCCTTCGATCGGGAGTCCGACGCCGCCCTTTTTAATGCGCCAGAACAAATAGCTTTCTTGCAACATCGCGATCGTCGTCGGATCGGCAAAATTGGCTGGAGCCGGATTGAAGCCCCGGGCGGCTGGTCCCTTGCCATCGAAGTTCCCGCCATGGCAAGGAGAGCAAAAGGCCGCGTAGAACCCCTTCCCCTGCATGATATTTTCAGGGGTTTTGGGAACAGGATTCGACAGCCCTGTGTACTCCCCAGGTGGTGCAGGATGAATCGTTCTGCCTTCCGTTGGTGGAAGATCACTCGATGCGGTGCTGCCGTAGGTTTCCCACCCCATCAGCAGAGGAAACAGAATGAGGACACCGTAGCGAAGCACTTGCAAGCCGCCGCTATTCTCCCCTGTCAGGAACCGTTGCATCGGCCCCCAGAAGGCATCTTTGGATTCTCTGCTCAACGTTTCAAAGATGACGATGCCGGAGGCAGTCAGGAGGAGATAGAGGAAAATCAGGCTGGAGGGGAGGGGCGCCGAGCCCGGTATGTTCGGCAGCACAAACTTCAAGAACAGGTACATGGCTACCATGAGGATGATCGGCTTACCTAGCGCGCCCATACGTTCCTCCCTAGCAGGATGTTGAAAAGGTCCTCCACCAGCTGCGTTCTCACATCGCGCAGAGGCTCAACGTACGACAAAAAGTACGCTTCGCCTCTTTGCTCGTTGCGGTCTTGCTGGAAGGCCATTTTGAACATCCTGACAATGTGCTCATTGATTCCGTGATCCATCGGCGACCAACGAAGATTCCGCTGCTTTGACAGGAGCTGATGGAGCCTGGCCCGGTATTTCGAGTTCCGATGCGCTGATGGAGATCGGCTCCCCGCTCATCTGTTGTAGAAACGCGATGACGGCCAAAATTTCATTCTTCGAGAGTCCGATCGGATCCTTGTTGATAGCGGGCATCGTGGCCGGATATTCCTTCGGCACCCCTCCATGCCGATAGTCCTGATACACGAACGCCTGCGGATCCGTCAAACTTTCATAGAGGAACCCCCGGCTCAATTTTGCACCGATCCCCTTCAAATCCGGGCAACGCGCCGATTCACTTGGGCCAATGGAATGGCACAGAGCACATTGGCCTTTGCTGAAAAACACTGTCTGCCCGATGGCCGCGATGTCGGTCGGGGTCTTGATACTGGCGATGTCGATCTTTTCCTCGGCTGGAGGGAGGGAGGCCATCTGCGGCACTGCGAGGCACGTGAGCGAAAACAACCCAAGCACGATGGCAACAAATCCCGTGACTCTGATAAATGTCGCCTTGATAAAGAGGAGGATCAGAATCCCGAATCCGACAATACCAAGAGCAATCAATTGTAGTTGTGCGACTTCACTCATGGGTCCTCGAATGTTAAGTGCCGAGTGCTCGCCTCGCACGCCTCGCGGACTCGTCGACGCGGGCTGAACGGGCGAAGCGGGCTGAGTGCTGCGTTTTAGACCTAAAACTCACAATTCAAAACTCTCTTCACGGCCTTTGCCGCTCTTCCGGAGCTCCTCCGGCCATCGCCGGAATGCCGTGCGGCAACTCTCCCTTCCCTGTTGGTGCAGCAGCCTTGGCCTTGTCACCCATGGTGGCGACCCAGAAGATGAAGGCCACGAGGATACAGAAGAAAAACGTGCAGAAGCCCATGATCAGCGACGCGCTGCCGAGGGCCGGCGAATAGGCATAGGGCGACGAATCACGCATGACTCCATACACATGCCAATGGACGCGGGACGAGGACCGCGCGTAGCCCATCAGCGCCATGAGGAGGATGATCATGACGGCATTGAGGACCAGGGCATACCCGGCGCGCGGAGGCATGCTGCCCCATACCATCTCCGTCGTCGTCCTGGCACTCTTGAGCAACAGTGCCGTCAACGGCGCGATCGTCAGGATGACGAAGATGACGATCAGCACCTGAGATGTGGAAAAATAATTGATGCGGACGATCGCCGGCACGAAGTATCCCCACACCCCGAGGACGATGACCGCGAGGCTGGCCAACACCAACACGGCGCCCATCACCGCCTTTCCCAGCTTCGCCCACCTGGCGGTGTCTTGCTTCCCTGCCCGCCAATACATGACGAAGCTCATGAACGTAATGAGAATCATGAGGTTCGCCACCGTCATTTTGGCCGACATGACGCCCAGGACGCCGAGCAATGGGTGATGAGCCCCTCCCATCTTCTGGGCCTCTTCGATGCTGGCGACCAGCGAGTGCGGGGTCATCCACACAGCAAGACAGAACAGCAAGCTGATCAGCATCAGCAACATGGCCCGCCGATATTTTGCCTCCGATCCGGGAATGCGATAGGTAATCCCCAGCCAGAAGTAATAGTTCGAACCAAGAAACAGGACTCCGATCAACA